>VGFL01000014.1 GCA_016868915.1 Bacteroidota bacterium
TGCAGCAGTTAAATGGATTTTATATTTTTGGGGGAAATAGTTAAAGAATGAAAAGAATCTTATTTGTTGTTAGTATGTTGATGGTTGGTTTGCTTAATGCCCAATCCAAAAAGGAACAAATCGAAATTTTAACCAATCGGGTGGATAGTTTGAATCAAGTGGTTAGTTCTGAAAGGAAAATAAACCAAGATAAATCAACTAAAATTTCTGAATTGACCAACACAATAACAAATTTGGAAAGTTCAATATCTCTTCAAGATTCCCTTAACGAATTGATTAGAAATAAATTACCTCTACAAGAGGTGTATTCTTATTCTTTTGACCGCATATATTCTGATGAAATTAAAGAACACCTTAAAAAACTAGTGGTAAAATATCCTACATATTCAGAGAGTGATGATCGATATTACACAAGAAAGAACACAACGGTGCTAGATACTCGGTTATTTTTAGAGAATAACAAAATGAAAGCGTTATTGATAACGCTTGATAGAATTCCAATCAATAATGATACAAGACCCCAATTGAATATAAATTTCTTCATTATTGATTGTCAAAACATAAATAAGCCGAGCATTCTATATAATTGGTCAAGTCTTCTTCCAGAATGTATTGTAGATTATGATAGTGATATTATTGATGTTCAATTTACAGATTTAAACAATGACGGAAATGTTGAAGTTTGGGCAGTAAATGAAAAGTTTTGTATGGGTGGTGTTGATTTAACTGAATTGTTAATTTTTAAATATGAAAATGGAAAACATTGTACTTTGGAATCTATGACAAATTCTCATTACATTATAAATCCTGAAACAAATGCCTCCATGGACGATGATTTTATAAGAAATACCCATGAAAAAGAGCCCTTGATTTTTGATCAGTGTTTTTCTAACTCAGATGCTGTTTTTATAAATTATGCCAAACATTTACGAGAAAAAAATATATATGGTAAAGGAGGATTTAGATTTATTAAAGACGGTTATGATAATCCAAAATTCTGGTCACGAGAAGATTCTGATAAAGAAAAAATCGTTAAGGAGAATAATACAGGAAAAGTTACCCAAACTGGCTCTTTTAAATCAGTGAAAATTGGAGCCCAAACTTGGATGTCAGAAAACCTCAATGTTTCAACCTTTAGAAACGGTGACCCCATACCCGAAGCGAAAACTAATGAAGAATGGGAAAAAGCAGGAGAAAATAAACAGCCCGCTTGGTGTTATTACGATAATGACCCAGCGAATGGTGCGAAATACGGAAAGTTGTACAATTGGTACGCAGTAAATGATCCTCGAGGTCTCGCGCCTGTTGGGTATCATGTACCTTCCGATGCTGAATGGACAATACTTACCGGCTTTTTAGGTGGTCAAGATGCTGCCGGAACTAAAATGAAGAGCAAAAGTGGTTGGGCAGAAAATCGCAATGGAACAAATAGCAGCGGTTTCTCAGGTCTTCCGGGCGGTGGCCGTTACGACGATGGGGCGTTCAGCTACATTGGCACCGTCGGTGACTGGTGGAGTTCTACGGAGGACGATGCGGGCAGTGCCTGGGGCCGCTACCTGGGTTACGGCGATGGCAGTGTATACGGGAGCTACGGCAATGAGGAAAATGGGTTCTCTGTCCGTTGCCTCAGGGATTAATTTACCTGCCTGCCTGCCGGCAGGTTTGACAATTTGATAATTTGATTGTCGGTAGAAAGGCTTGTCAATATGGGGCGAAGCCCCAAAAATTTAGCTCACCCCACCATCTTCTTCACCTTCGTTATCGTATTCACATGAATACTTAGAATTCGTGAGATTTCATATCCTCTTTTGAACAGTGAACCTGAGTAGGATAATTTTCAATTCTTGCAGGAGTTACATTTGTAACCAAACTTCAAGTCACCATTATTGGTATAAATCATATCCTATAAAACATCACTACTTGAATTTTTCTAAAGATAATCTAACTTGAAAAAGATAGTTGTTTACATCTGATGAATGATCTTCTGAAAAGTTTTAATAGTCCTGGATTCTTTGTTTAACCTTCAAAAAAATGATTATGAAGACATTAATTTTTGGTGCCACAATTTTATTAAACACCACTTTGCATGCTCAAGATTCTCAATTGAAAAACATTAAAGAAGAATCTCAATTTGAGTTCAGTAATGAATTTGACGTGAATTTGTTTCAAAAATACCTAACACAAGAAATGTCAATAGCATTTCCTTGGATGGTTGAGGACACTTCGAATAATTATGCTGCAAGAGCAACCTCACAAACAGAAGCTGGATCACCGATGTGTTATGGATCCAAACAAGGTGGAATGGTTGATATTAAAAATGATGAGCTATTAGAAGCAAAGAGAATAGTAAACAAATACCAAGAATATCTTTACGATAGTCCATATTTTGGAGAAAAAACACTCAAGAAATATTACAAAGATTTTTCTGCTGTTGCCACAAAACAAAATGGAGGTCTTATCCGCTACGGGTTATTGGTTGATAACAACATTACCAGGGAATCAATTATGGAGGGTTCTAATAAAATTTTGAATGCTGTTTACCAAGATGAAATTGATTTAGTCGATTCTTTAGTTTTGGATTATTATGGTAGTCATATGAAAATTGACAATGGTTTTGATATTGGGTGTGTTAATTACGTTAAGGAAAAAATAGAATCAAAGGAAATTCCTTGGGCAGATGGGCAGGCTCATTATCATTTTTCGATCAGTTCAAAAGATGGATTACCACGAAAAGAAACCATAGAAGAAGTCATCAAAGGAAGATTGGAATATATGGATTCATTAGGACTTCCGTTAACCATTAGCAGGTATTATATCAAAATTATTATCGAGGGTGAGATGACCTATTTGATTCTGGCTTTGGATAATTAGTTATTTACAATCGAAAAAAATGAAAAATGAGTAGCAAAAATCTAATTATATTTGTAGATAAAATTTCAAGATAATAAATTAGTATAAGAAATAATTAATACTCTTGCAGGGGTTATTTATATTTAATACTTTAGATTTTTATTTATCATTTTATGAAACATATTCTCATAATTTTCTCTCTATTTTTATTTGAGATTACCTTCGCTCAACAAACAGGAATAATTACCGATTCTCGGGATGGGAGAGAATATAAGACAGTTGTTATAGGTACTCAAACCTGGATGTCTGAGAATCTAAATGTATCAACTTTTAGAAACGGTGATCCAATTCCTCAGGCTAAATCTGAATTAGAATGGGAAAATGCAGGTAAAAATAAACAACCTGCATGGTGCTATTACGACAACGACCCTAAAAATGGGGCTAAATACGGTAAACTGTATAACTGGTATGCTGTCGTTGACACACGTAATGTTTGTCCTGTTGGATGGAGAATACCAAATTTAAATGATATAGAAAATTTATTGTTTAATGGCAAAAGCAGTGAAGAAGTACAAATGATGAAAGAGTATGAAAGTGAAGGGGCTAGGGAAGGAGGAGATAACTGTGCCAAGTGTTTTTTTGGGGGAATTGATGTGATTTTGAGTGGTTCTCGCTCAAGTGATGGCAGTTTTTCAGGACTAGAAGATAATTTTAAAATTGATGGTGTTGTGTATTTAGACGGAAAAGCCGATGTTTGGCTTATTAGAAATAATTCACCAGGATTATTGAACTATTTCGAGGGAGGTGAAGTCGTAAATACATGGTGGGGGTCAGTCGAATTAGGGTCTGAAGGCAACTCGATACGTTGTGTCCAAGATTAAAATTTTAAGATTAAATCTCATAGTCAACTCTAAAATTGATTTTAAATAAATTACTCAAGAATTTATTTTATAAATGGACATTTTATCAACAAAATAGTAATTGAGTAACTCAGTTTTGACTCCAAAAACTAGGAACTCGTTACCCATTTCTGTCGAATATTTTGGAAAATAACTTTTGACTTAAAAGGATTCCTTCAATTTCACCATTATATGTTATCCAGTATAACACTATTATACGTTATCTATCCTTCTTGCGTGTTGAAGATAAAATTTGATTTTCTCATTCTACTTCTTTTTAACTAAATATTATTAAACCCGTAATGTTATTTTTATTTATTAGTTGCGTTATCTTGGTTATGAGAAATTTAATTTTAACTTATATGTTTTTTACCGTGGTTAATTTTTACGGTCAAAAAAAATACGACTTTGATATTCCTTTTCGAGCTAAATCTAATGAAGGAGTTTATGAATGGTATATCGAGCAGCTAGATGATACGTGTGACTCGCTTGTAAATGAATTATTCCGTTCAATAGGCGTATCAACAGATAGTATTCAATGGATGTACCCTACGAATTTGTTAGATGTATGTCACGAAAAAGGTTGGGACTACTACTCTCAAAAAATTTATTTTGTAAATGATAGAGATAAAAAAATCGAATATATTGTAAAAAATGTTAGTGAAAATAAATTACCACACAGTTTGTTTAAACTATCTTATTTCACGAAAGATGGTGTTACAAAATTGGTGTTAGTTGAATATTTTTAAGTTTTTCTTGAAATAAATTACCTCAATTTTTCTTCTGATTTCTGCATTTTTTTCTCATTGTCAGAATATTGAAACTGATGGACAGGCAGTATTTGGGATTGCACGTTTGAAATATGCTACTTACCTTTAGACTATAACTTCACTGACAAAAGACCTAATTTAAATTGAGGTATATAAAATAACCTACGGCCAATAAAATTAACACTACAATAATCCAGCATCCCGATTGTATCGTGTCCAAAAAGCCGTCTCCTTTTTTACGGAATAATAACCCCAGGAGCAAAGCAACAATAAGAAATACAACTAAAATTTCCATGGCGTAAAGATAAAAATGTTTCTATAAGTTACCCCATAAATGGATATCTATAATCAGTTGGTGGAACGAATGTTTCCTTGATTGTTCGAGCAGAAACCCAACGCATCAAGTTCATAGCTGAACCCGCCTTGTCGTTTGTTCCAGACCCACGGGCACCACCAAAGGGTTGTTGTCCGACTACTGCACCTGTTGGTTTATCATTGATGTAGAAATTACCAGCAGCGTTTTCCAATTTTTTCGTTGCTACTTGAATTGCATATCGATCGTTTGAAATAATCGAACC
The DNA here is from genome assembly GCA_016868915.1 of Bacteroidota bacterium. GTDB lineage: Bacteria > Bacteroidota > Bacteroidia > Flavobacteriales_D > Crocinitomicaceae > UBA952. The sequence continues at coordinate 5,098 of VGFL01000014.1, forward strand.
TGTCAATGCATATTCAGAAGTTTTATCTAAAATATCTAAGGTTTGTTCAAACTGATCTTCAGGATAAACATAAATGGTCAATACCGGTCCAAAAATCTCTTCACACATTGTTCTAAATGAAGGATTAGTTGTGACAACAGTTGTTGGTTCAATAAAATATCCTTTTGATTTGTCGTAATTTCCGCCTGTGATGATCTCTGCATCTGCTTGTGTTTTAATGTAATCAATAAACTCAGTAATTCTGTCAAAGGCTTTTGAATCAATAACTGCATTTATAAAGTTCGATGTATCATCTGGAGATCCAATTTTAAACGATGAAACTTGTTCTACAAAAATTCTTTTAACTTCAGGCCAAAGATTAGAAGGAACATACGCTCGTGATGCAGCTGAACATTTTTGACCTTGGAATTCAAAGGCTCCACGTGTTAGGGCAGTTGCTACTTCAGCAGGATTGGCCGATTTATGAACCATTACAAAGTCTTTACCACCTGTTTCCCCGACAATTCTTGGGTAGGATTTATACGAATCTATGTTCGAAGCAATGTCTTTCCATAACTTTTTAAAGACTGATGTAGAACCCGTAAAGTGTAACCCGGCGAAATCTTTATGCTTGAAAATCACGTCTCCTGCAATCTGGCCGCTTACAGTAACCATATTAATTACTCCATCTGGTACACCTGCGGCTTTGAATAACTCCATTATAACTTGTGCTGAATAAATTTGAGATTCTGCCGGTTTCCATACAATTACATTACCCATCATTGCAGGTGCTGCACATAAATTGGCAGCTATGGATGTAAAATTAAACGGTGTCAAGGCAAATATAAACCCTTCCAAAGGCCTATATTCTAGTCGATTCCACATTCCAGGTAGGGACTCAGGTTGTTCTTTGTAGATTTGAGTCATGTATTGAACATTGAATCTGAAAAAATCAATAAGTTCACAAGCAGCATCAATTTCAGTTTGGAAAACATTCTTTGATTGGGCCAACATTGTTGCTGCATTCATTTTATCTCTGAATGGCCCAGCCAATAAATCTGCTGCCTTTAAAAAAATTGCAGCTCGTTCGTTCCAAGGTAAATTTGCCCACTCGGTTTTTGCTTTTAAGGCTGCATCGATAGCTTTCTGCACATGTGAAGCATCACCATAGTTGTAATGACCAAGAATTTTGCTGTGTTCGTGTGGAGGGCTTAATTTTCTCTTTTCATTACTTTTTACCTGTTCACAACCAATATAAAGTGGAATTTCAATCGGATTTTGATTGTACATTTCTTGGTATTTGGCCAGAAGAGAATCTCTCTCTAAGCTACCATGAGCGTAGGCGCGAACGGGCTCATTTTTAGCGATTGGAACTTGGAAAAATGCGTTTGACATGCGAATTGTTTTTTACAAAGTTACATTTTTCACTGAATTGGAAACATAAAATAAATAGCCGTTATTTGGAATAAAAAATTAACTTTTAAAATTTAAATAAATCTTACTTCTTGATATTTTTTTAAGTAAACTTGCACTGAAAATTTTTTGTATTCAATGAAACTCATCTCATTTAACGTAAACGGTATTCGTGCGATTGTAGGAAAAACATTCTTGCAAGATATGGAAACCGTCAATGCGGATATTATCTGTTTACAGGAAACGAAAGCAACTGTTGAACAAGTAAAAGAAACGGTAGCAACTTTATCGGATTACCATGTGTTTGCTCATGAGGCGGATAAAAAAGGATACTCAGGAACGGCAATTTTAACAAAGATAAAACCAAACAAAGTAACGTATCATATTGGAATTGAGGAGCATGACAAAGAGGGTCGAACAATTTGTGCCGAGTATGATGATTTTATTTTAGTTAATGTTTATGTTCCGAATTCAGGCAGTGAATTGGCAAGACTTGGTTATCGACAAATCTGGGACAGAGATTTTTTGAATTATTTGAAAACACAGGAGAAATTAAAACCGGTTCTTGTTTGCGGAGATTTAAACGTAGCACATAAATCTATTGACTTAGCAAGACCGAAAGAAAATTACAACAAAGCAGCGGGTCACATGCAAGAGGAAATAGACGGAATGGATGCATTTACATCCAATGGTTTGGTTGATACTTTTCGCCATTTCTTTCCAAGTGAACAAAAATATACGTGGTGGAGCTACAGAGCAGGGGCAAGAGGGAAGAATATCGGCTGGAGAATTGATTATTTTTTAGCGAGCGAGTCGTTTATTCCGAAACTTAAAGATGCTTTTATATTAAATGATATCCTTGGTTCCGATCATTGTCCAGTTGGAATTACGCTAAAATAATTTACCGTGAAGCTATTATTTATTTCAACAATTTTACTTTTTACTTATGGGTGTGCTGTGAGTCAGAAAAAGTCTGAATCTATTGCTTTTTATAACGTGGAAAATCTTTTTGACGCTGAAGATGGTCCGAACGATGATTCTGAGTTTCTACCAGACGGAAAAAATCAATGGACAACCGAACGTTACGAAAAGAAATTAGCTAATATCAATAAAGTTTTAGGCGATTTATCGTATCCAATGCTGGTTGGGTTCTGCGAGATTGAAAACGAAGGTGTTTTGAAGGACCTAATTTCAAGAGACAATAATTTGTCTAATTACGGAACTATTCATTATGAAAGCCCGGACGCACGGGGAATTGATGTTGGATTTATCTATAATAAGTCGAAATTATCTGTCATTGGTTCCGGAAAAATTCGATTTACCTTACCTGGAGATTCTGAGCCAAAGTCTCGCGATATAGTCTGGGGAAAATTTTTAGCAAAAAAAGATACGATTCTGGCTCTCGTAAATCATTGGCCGAGCAGAAGGACTGAGAACAGTGAACCGAAACGAATTAAAGCTGCTGAAAGTGCCAGGGTATTTATAGATTCAGTTCTAAAGGTAAATCCAACCTCAAAAATTGTTTTTATGGGAGACCTGAACGATCATCCATCTGATAAAGCACCACAATTGATTTCTGCGCGATTAAGTCCTATGATTAGTGAGGCATGTGGTGAATTCGGAGGAACACATCAATATAAAAATGAATGGAATGTCATTGATCATATTATGGTTTCTCCTGGTTTTAAGAAGGGAAAGGTAAAAGTGCTTTCGAATTCGGGTAAAATTCACTCCTTTTCTTATCTAATCGAGGAATATAAAGGAAATAAACAACCATTTAAAACGTATGCCGGAGCAAAATATCTAGGAGGTTTTTCAGATCATCTACCAGTCTCTGTCCAGGTAAAATTGAAATAATAGCTACCTTGATTAACGATCAGATAGTCGATTTAGAAAATTTTTAACGTATAAAGTGTATTACGATTATTAAATTCTCATTCTTTGTATCTTTAGTCGGAATAATTAAATGGAAATGTCTTATAACATAAATGATCAATTAGATTATCAATCATCTTACGAGAACTCTCTTAATAATCCTGAAGAATTTTGGCATGCAATTGCCAATAATTTCTGGTGGAAAAAACCGTGGGAATATGTACTTAAATATTCTATGAGTGAGGCACAATTTTCTTGGTTTAAAGAAGGAAAAACCAATATTACGGTTAATTGTCTCGATCGTCACTTGGAAAAAAAGGGTAGCAAAACCGCATTTATTTTTGAGCCGAATGATTCCGGTCAAGATAGTGAACACATTACTTACATTGATTTGTATTCACGTGTCTGCAAACTGGCAAACGTCCTACGAAAATATGGTATAAAAAAAGGGGATCGTGTTTGCATTTATTTACCAATGATTCCAGAATTGACGGTGAGCGTCTTGGCATGCGCTCGAATCGGTGCAATTCACTCGGTAGTTTTTGCAGGATTTTCGTCTGGAGCCCTTGCCTCTCGAATTGATGATTGTTCGGCTAAACTTGTTATCACATCTGATGGTGCATTTCGTGGCAATAAATTAATAGACTTAAAATCGATTGTTGATGAATCGCTAAGGTCATGTTCCTCAGTGGAAAAAGTACTTGTTGTTGAGCGTACTTTTCAAAATATTAGCATTGTTGAGGGTAGGGATCTTTTATTAAGACGGGAATTGGATTTGGTCGAAGAAAATTGTGAACCTGAACTAATGGACGCGGAAGACCCTCTATTTATTTTATATACATCTGGATCAACGGGAAAGCCGAAAGGGATGATGCATACGACCGGTGGTTACATGGTATATGTTGGCTACACTTTTCAAAATGTTTTTCAATATAGAGAAAATGATATTTATTGGTGTACCGCTGATGTGGGATGGATTACGGGTCATTCGTACATTGTTTATGGCCCCCTGCTAAATGGTGCAACATCAGTTCTATTTGAAGGAATTCCATCTTTCCCTGATTTTGGCAGGTTTTGGGAAGTAATTGATAAACATAAAGTAACACAATTTTACACAGCTCCAACGGCTATTCGTTCGTTGGCAAAAGAATCACTCAGTTGGGTAAATAAATATAGTCTTACATCACTGAAAATTCTTGGTAGTGTTGGTGAACCAATAAATGATGAGGCTTGGACCTGGTATTTTGAAAATATTGGAAAAAAAAATTGTCCAATTGTGGATACATGGTGGCAAACTGAGACAGGAGGGATATTAATATCTCCGCTTCCCGGAATCACCAAATTAAAACCCACTTTTGCCACCTTGCCACTACCTGGTGTACAACCTGTACTTATGGATGAAAATAGAAGGGAAGTATCTGGAAATGATGTTTCGGGAAATTTATGTATTAAATTTCCTTGGCCGTCAATTGCGCGTTCTATTTGGGGCGATCATAATAGATACAAAGAGACATATTTTACAGCTTATCCAGGTTATTATTTTACAGGAGACGGCGCAATGAGAGATGAAGAGGGAAATTACCGCATAACGGGCCGTGTTGATGACGTAATAATTGTTTCAGGTCATAATCTCGGCACTGCTCCAATTGAAGATGCAATTAATGAACACCCACTTATTGCTGAATCGGCAGTTGTTGGCTTTCCACACGATGTGAAGGGAAATGCTCTATACGGATTTGTTTCGTTCAAAGATGGCGTTGAAAATTCTGATTTAAAAACCTTAAAAAATGAAATTAATCAATTTATTTCTGGGCAAATTGGACCAATCGCTAAACTGGATAAAATACAATTTGTATCAAGTTTACCTAAAACGAGATCAGGAAAAATAATGCGAAGAATTTTACGAAAAATCGCAGAGGGAGATTTTTCAAATTTTGGCGATATTTCTACTTTACTAAATCCTGAGGTAGTTGAGGAAATTAAAAATAATTCGTTGTAAATTCGTATATTAGAAAAATATTTATAGAAACATTATGAGTACACATGATTGGTTTAAAAGCTATCCAGATTTCGTAAGTCCCACAATTAATTTGGACAGATATGAAAATATCGTAAATATTTTTGACGAGTCCGTTATAAAATACGGCGACAAAGTAGCATTCAAAAATATGGATGTTTCTTTAACTTTTAATGAGGTAAATACCCATGTTGATGCTCTTGTTTGGTTTTTACAAAATAAAACATCTCTTCAAAAAGGAGATCGTATTGCGCTTCAAATGCCCAATCTTTTGCAATTTCCAATAACAATTTTTGCTTGCCTGAAAGCAGGTCTTATTATCGTAAATACCAATCCGCTGTACACTGCTGAGGAAATGCGACATCAGTATAAGGACTCGGGGGCGAAAGCCATAATTATTTTAGAAAATTTTGCATTTAATCTTGAGAGTATCATTAGTGATACACAAATTGAAACGATAATCACCACGACAATTGGTGATATGTTGGGAGGGTTAAAGGGTTCCATTACAAATTTTGTGGTTCGACGAGTCAAAAAAATGGTTCCAAAATACAATATTTCAAATGCTATCCCGCTAAAAAAAATATTGAGTGAAAACAAAACAAAAAAAGGTTCATCAGTAGAAATCAAATCGGATGACTTAGCATTTTTACAATATACAGGTGGTACTACAGGGGTATCCAAAGGTGCTAGCTTGTCGCACGGAAATTTATGTGCAAATGTTCAGCAAGTTGAAGAATGGATCAGCAGTATGTTCAAAGATGGAGAAGATACAATTATAACAGCACTTCCAATGTATCATATTTTTGCACTAACGGCCAATTGCATAGTATTTTTTAGGTACGGAGCAGTGAATGTTCTCATTACCAATCCGAGAGATATGAAAGCATTTTGTAAAGACTTGAAAAAGAATCCTTTTTCGATAATTACAGGTGTAAATACATTGTTTAATGGTTTATTAAATCAAGAGGAATTTAGGAAGTTAGATTTTTCTAAATTAAAACTTGCTTTAGGAGGTGGAATGGCCGTTCAAGATGTTGTTGCAGAACGTTGGGAGAAGCTAACAAATAGTCCTCTATTAGAAGCTTACGGACTCTCAGAAACAAGTCCAGCTGTAACGATAAATCCCGTAAATGGAACCCATCGAAGAGGTTCTATTGGGTTGCCTTTACCAAACACAGATGTCAAACTTTTTGATGATGACGGAAAGGAGGTAGCCGTTGGAGATCCCGGAGAAATTGGAATTAAGGGGCCTCAAGTTATGAAAGGATATTGGAACAGACCAGATGAAACAGAAACATGCATGTTGGGTGACTATTTTCTAACGGGAGATATCGGTGTTATGGATGATGACGGATTTTTTAAAATAGTAGATCGTAAAAAGGAAATGATTTTGGTGTCAGGATTTAATGTATATCCGAATGAAGTCGAAAAAGCGATCTCAGAAAATTCGAAAGTATTAGAGGTTGGTGTGAGGGGTGAAAAAAACTCTGATGGCAGCGAATTTGTTAAGGCATTCGTAGTGAAGAAAGATTCTTCGTTAACCGCAGATGAGGTAATTGAAGAAAGTCGCAAGTTACTTACTGGATATAAAGTACCAAAAGAGGTTGTTTTTAGAGACGAACTTCCAAAATCAAATGTCGGTAAAATCTTGCGGAGATTTTTGAATTAGAAAAGGGTTTCATATCGACTAAATACCTATAATTCATCCGATGCGTAAACGTTTTTTCCACGAATAAAGGTTTTCCAGGCAAAGTTTTCGCTGTATGCTTTTGAGGATTCAATTGGTTTCTCAAAGATTACAAAAGTTGCTTCCTTTCCAGCTTCAATCGATCCGAGTCGATTTTCATCAAAGGAAGCAAAAGCTGCCCATATTGTCATTCCTTTGAGACATTCCTCCAGATTAATGGCCTCATTTTCGTAAAATCCATCAGCGGGAAAATTATTTTTATCCTTCCGTTGAACTGCGGCGTGAATAGTAAGAAATGGATTGGTTAATTCAATCGGGAAATCAGTTCCAATAGCGAGCATTCCGTAACTTTTTAGGAGAGATTTGTATGCATAAGCCCCTTTCATTCTTTCCTCTCCAAGTCGTGTTTTTGCCCAGCGTTGGTCGCTAACGGCATGAGTTGGTTGAACAGATGGAAAAACTCCAAATTTTCCAAACCAAGCAATTTCTTTTGGATCAACCACTTGCGCATGTTCTATTCTCCAACGATGATCTTTATTTTTAGAATAAACTGCCTCATACAATTTAAGGAGGATCGAATTTGTGGAATCGCCGATAGCATGAGTATTCATTTGATATCCGATATCTTCACAGAGTTTAGCAACTTTTTGCATTTCTAACGGAGATGTAGTTAACATACCAAAATGTCCCGGATGATCGTCATAGTGTTTTTTGAGAAAGGCTCCCCTTGAGCCTAAAGCTCCGTCGCCAAAAACTTTAAATGAACGGATACTTAAATTCTTGAATTTAAAGGTTCCATTTTTCTTAGCAAACTTAATATTTTCCTCACTTGCGATTAACATGGCATAGAGGTTTAACTTTAGAATATCTTTTTCAATATATTTTTTGAAAAATGCGATGTCCTTGAATTCAATTCCAGCCTCATGCACTCCAGTTATACCGAATTGGAATAATTCATTCTGTATTTCTTCTAAAGCCGTTAGTTTTTCTTTTTCGGGATAGTCGGGTAGGTACTTGCTAATTAAATTCATTGCATTATCGATTAATAGCCCCGTAGGTTTATTCTCTTTTAATTCAATAATTCCTCCATCTACTTTTGTTGAAGATGAGATCCCCGCGAGTTCCAACATAGCGTCATTTACTAAGGCAGCATGGCCATCAATACGATATAGACAAATTGGTGTCGAGGGTAAAATTTTATTGAGTAAATCATTTGTTGGTAAATCGTTTGTTCCCCAAAGAGATTGATCCCAGCCACGACCAATGATAATTTTACGATTTTTTTTAATTTGATATTCTTCTACTCGTTTTATCACCTCATCGTATGACTTGCAACCCACCAAATCTAAGTTTAGCTTTTGATGTATGTACGATAGTATGTGACCATGAGCATCTGTTAACCCAGGGTAAATATCTTTCCCCTTTGCATCAATAATTTTTTCAGATTGGTACTTATTTAAAATTTGTTGTTCTGCCCCAACCTCAATAATTTTTCCGTCCTTAACAGCCATTGCATCCATGACTGCGTTTTTTTCATTCATGGTATGAATCCTCGCATTATGTATAACCAAATCCACGTTTACTCCCTTATAGCAGGATGAAAAAGTGAGCGAAAGAATTACAATTAAACAACTAAACCTATACTTATTCTCAATTTTCGTCATCAGCCTTTTATTTATACGTTGCTAAATTAATATCTTTGATTTTAATACAAGAGAATAATATATAATTAATGAGAGATAAGGATTCTATTCCTACTTGGTATGTTGTTAAAACAAATTCAAGAGCTGAAAAAAAAGTATTTGAGCGCATTGAATCAATTGGGATGGAAGCATATCTTCCTTTGGTTATTACGATCAAACAGTGGAGTGATCGGAAAAAAAAGATTGATGTCCCTTTAATTGCATCTACAATCTTCGTAAAATGTAAGGAGGAAGATTTAAATCTGCTTTACAACATTACTGGTTTTCATTCACTTTTATACTATTTGAGTAAACCAGCGAAAGTTCGCAACATTGAAATTCAGAATTTACGAATTTTATTAAGTGAAGATTTTGAATTTAATCAAGAGAATTTTGAATCAATTCAAGGTGGTGATAAAGTGGAGGTAATTCGAGGCCCTTTCCAAGGACTTATTGCAACCTCTTTAGAGGTTGATCGTAAACACAGGCTTATTGTTGAAATTGAATGTCTCGAGCAGCGTTTTGTCGTTAATGTACCCAAAAGTAATGTTAGAAAAATTTAATTAATTGAATAAATTATTGTTTTCCTTTGTTTAAAATCAATTTAAAACAGTGTTATTTACAATTGAAATGAAAAAAAGAATATTAGTGACGGGAGGTGCGGGCTTTATTGGTTCAAATACCTGTGAAAATTTAGTAAATGACGGACATGATGTAATTTGTCTGGATAATTTTATAACAGGGAGAAGAAGCAATATAAAAAACCTTTTAAAATCCTCATCTTTTCATCTTATTGAAGGGGATATCAGAAATATTGATGATTGTAGAAAAGCGGTAGCAAACATTGATATCGTTTTACATTTGGCTGCTTTGGGTTCTGTACCACGATCAATAGCCGATCCTATTACAACGAATGATATCAATATAAATGGATTTTTAAATATGATCGTTGCTGCAAGAGATGCTGGAGTAATGCGGTTTGTTTATGCCTCGAGCTCTTCCACCTATGGAGATTCTGATAGTTTGCCAAAAGTAGAGGATGTTATCGGAAGACCACTATCACCTTATGCGATAACAAAATATGTTGGGGAAATATACGCAGATATTTTTGCTAAAACTTTTGGGATTGAGTGTATCGGTCTGCGCTATTTTAATGTTTTTGGTCCCCGCCAAGATTCATCTGGTGCCTATGCGGCTGTTATTCCAAAGTTTGTTGACTCATTGTTAAATTATGAGTCTCCTGTAATAAATGGGGATGGTACTTTTACGAGGGACTTTACTTACATTGATAATGTGATTCAAATTAATAAGTTGGCGATGTTTACCACAAATAAATTGGCCATAAATAATGTGTATAATGTAGCATATGGCCAAAGTACTTCATTAAGCGATTTGTTTTTTGAAATTAAATCGAATCTTGTCGAATATGACAAAAAGATAATAAATATTAATTGTATATATGGACAAAATAGAATTGGAGATATTCCTCATTCACATGCGTCAATCGACAAAGCAAAAAATCTTCTAGGTTACGCTCCGTCGCATAGTTTAAAAGAAGGACTTAAGCAGACTGTAAATTGGTATTTACAATCAAAAATTGAGTCCAACAATTTTTTAGAATAAGAAATTTCTTGAAAAGGGTGGATTTAGTAAGTTATTTAAAAAATGCCAAGAAAGGAATGAAGAATTCTGTTTTCGTTCACAATAAGAATTGGAGCCAATAAATGTTCTATTTTTTTTTCTTTTCATTAAATCGGTATCCCGCAACCAATTTGATGCTATAAAAATATTGTCGAATGACAAGATCTGAGAATCGAATTGATTTATTGTCAAAGTCAGTGATTAGAAAAATAAAGTATTTAGGCAAAGAATAACCTCCCATTAATCGTAGATCATATCTTGGTGCGATTCCTAAAAACCCTCTATTATTTCCTGGATAAGAATAAAATTTTGATTGAATGACTGGCCCAAAACCAAACCAACCACAAAACTGCCAATTTTTTATTCTATTTACATAGGCATAGCCAGGAATTATCCCAAAGTCAAAAGAATTTATTTTAGTCAGTTTTGTTTTAGAATTAGATAAATCAATTAATTGCTGAGGAATAACTGAGTTCTCTTTATTGTCTATCCCAAATAAATTAATGGTTCCTTTTAAATACCAGGTCTTAACTTCTTTGGTGTAGTGAGCACGTTTGCCCAATAAAGCATTCATTTTAAAGTCTTTATCATGAAAATACCATCCATTTAATGCTAAATTAAATGAGACGAGTTTACTTTGAATATCATTTGGATTTTTCGAGGGATCCCATCGATTGGCCTTTTGTATTGAATAACCCTCCAAATAGCTAAAATCCAAATCGCAAAATGTTTTAAATAGTGAATAATCAAACCCAAAATTAAATTGATTGGTATTCCCGTACTTTTCTACCGGTCTATAACTTGATAAAATAGGAAAGCCTAACCGAAGAGAGAACCATTTATAGGCAACCCCTATTCCAAGGAAAGTCCTGAAATTATTTTTAAAAGTAAGTTTGTTGATTTCAGCGGAGAATGGATAGCTTATTGTAAATGGGGCAGAATTAAATCCTAAATCAGAATATACCACTACATTTTTTCGAAAGTCAGTTATTTTGAGAGAACTATCAGGTTGAGATAGTGCAATTTTAATGGTAAGTAAAAAAATACTACTTACTAATGCCTTCCAAATTGAGGATAAATGCATATACTTTGGCAACTTCTAATCGTTCATTTGTTCTTCCTGAGCCCCCTCCATGACCAGCATCCATGTTGCATTCAAAAACCAATGGATTTTCGTTGGTTCTATACTCTCTAAGTTTAGCTACATATTTCATAGGTTCCCAGTACTGTACTTGTGAATCATGATATCCTGTTGTGACATATATTGCCGGGTAATTCATCCTGTAAATATTATCATAAGGGGAATATTTTAGCATGTAATTATAAAATTCTTGGTCATTTGGATTACCCCATTCCTCATATTCTCCGGTTGTGAGTGGAATAGATTCATCCAACATAGTTGTTACTACATCAACAAATGGAACTTGAGAAATAATTCCCTTCCAGAGATAAGGCGCCATGTTAGCCACAGCCCCCATTAATAAACCTCCTGCGCTCCCGCCTTGGGCGTATATTTTATTTTTATCACAATAACCCATATTTCCAATGAATTCTGCAGCGTTTATGAAATCAGTAAACGTATTAATTTTCTTTTGAAATTTTCCGTTCTCGTACCATTCCTCACCCATATATTTACTGCCGCGTATGTGTGCTGTGGCGAAAACAAAACCTCTGTTTATTAAACTCAGTCGAGTAGCACTGAATACGTCTGGTAGTGTATAACCGTATGAACCATATCCGTATAGAAGGCAAGGAGCTTTTGATAAATCGAGACCTTTTTTGTACACCAAACATACTGGAATTTTAGTGCCATCATTAGCAATAGCCCAGATTCGTTTTGATTCGTAGTTATCGGGCCTGAAATTTTTATCCAATAATTCTTTTTGATGCCAAATGACTTTTTCTCCCGTATTCATATTATACTTATAAATGGTTGATGGTGTGGTCATCGAATTATAAGAATAAAATAATTCATCTGTTAAATAGTCATCATTAACACCCAAGCCCAGGAAATAGGTTTCTTCATTGATAGAGATGTATTTTTCCTCATTACTCTTTAAATTACTCAGCTTTAATTTTAATAATCCATTATTTCGTTCTTCAATCAATAAATAATTCTTGAATACCGCAATTCCTTCAAGAAGAGTTGAAGGATCGTGCGCTCTGATTTCTTTACAACTTTCCAAGTTTGAAGGAATAACTGAGGAGAATAAAAGTTTTTTATTAACTGCATTTTTGTTACTTAAAATGTAAAAACCATTTTCATGGTGAGCAATCTCATACAAATGACCTTTTTCACGTTTCAGGAATACAACGGGCTTTTCCGAGGGGTTATTGGCATCGATGAGTTGCATTTCAGAGGTTGTGGAACTAAATGAATAAATCACTAAGTACTTATCTGTTATTGTTTTTCCAATTCCAACACCATACATTTCATCTTTTTCTTCATAGACCAAAACATCATTTTTTGTTTCTGTGCCTAACTCATGACGATAAATTTGAAATTCCCGCAATGTTTGTGGGTCTTTTTTAACATAAAAAACAGTTTTATTGTCATTCGCCCAAACCAGACTACCACTTACATCTGATATTTTATCTTTAAGAAACTTTCCATTTTTATTTTGTCTAAACGTGATATTGTATTTTCTTCTTCCCACAAAATCTTCACTTAAAGCCAATAATTCGTTGTTTGGAGAGGGGCTCCAATCAACAAGTTCGTAAAAGGAATGGCCTTTTGCACGTTCATTTTCGTCAAGAAAGAGGGTTTCTTTTTTACCTTCTACAATAACAATTTGCTGATAATCTTTTCCTTCAATATTTTTTACCTGATATATTTTTCCATTAAGTTTAAAGGGTGAACTGATTTCATTTGGATTAATTCTTTCATCAAACTCTTTCATCAGCCCTCCTACAAGTCCTTGTAAAGGCTTAAAATAATTTTCAGTATATTCATTTTCCAACTGAAGATGGTCTAAAACAGGTTTTGAATCTCTTTCGTTCATCCAATAATAATCGTCAGTTCGAGTATGATTGTGAATTGTTAATTGCTTACTCTTTTTGGTAGCAATGGGTTGAGAAGTTTGGGCCATAGATAATGTAGCTAGAGAAATACAGATAACTAAAAATAGTGAATTCATCGAGAAATATTTCTTCAAAAATACTATTTTTTCGATTTGAGAAGATGCGTTAGGTCAATTAAAACTTACCTATTTCATTTTGGTTAGCTCGACTTTTAATTTTGCTGCATCGAACTGATTGGTCTTAATACCGTCAAAGAATTTGATAATATTACCGTTCCACATGAGTATAACACCTGGCGTATCTTTGGAGTTCCCCATTGTATTGTAAAACTGAGCTGGATCTAAAATCTGTGAAGGAAATGTTTTCCCTGCAATTTTAAAAAACTCAGGGATTTTCTCTGTCTCCTCATCCATAAAAACCACATAAACTTGAGGAAAGTTAGGGGTGGTTTTACTCAATTGAGCAATCGATTTGGCGGCATCTTGACAATGATCGCAACCTGGAGCAAAAAAACATAGTAATTTCTTACCATTGTCGATACCAGGAATAACTTGACTAAATGGAGAAGTAACTTTTTTAGGCCCTAAATTCTCAGTTTTTTTACTTACGGTATCTTTTTTATTTATAGACTCAGATCCATTCTCTGATGTTTCATTTACCGTGGAGATGGTGGATGAATCAACTTCAATCGCGGTATTTTGAAGGGTATTAATTTTAGATTTTTGGCATTTTTCCATCGGAGTTAATCCAAACATGAAAAGGGTAGAGCCTAAGAATAGTGTGGTAAGTATGAAAAAATTATTTTTCCCTTTTTCTCGATTTTGTACATTAAAATATAAATAAACCAGCATCACAATTGCAACAAGATTTTTTAATATAGCTTGAAGCGGGGTCATAGGCAATAGAGCACCAAAACAGCCGCAATTTCCTTGGTTTCCAGTTTGTATAATTTCAAAGGTTAAGTGTCCGACGAAAATAGTTAAAAGAAGAGTACTTATTGGGATTACAATGGTTTTTAAAAAGTGAGGAAGTAATAATGCAATTCCGAGTGAAATCTCCACTCCCATAATAAAACGAGAAAAATATGGGGCAAAGCAAGCATCGAAGCCCATAGGGATGAGCTGCTTAATTTCTAGTAAGGTCATACCCAACTTTGGACTGGGGTATAACTTTGCAAGTGCTGATAAAAGAAATAGAAAAGATAAGATAATTCTTGCTGTCCAAGGAAGAATACTTTTAATTTTTTTCATAACAATTTTTATCAAAAATATGAGTTTAAACTACCAGATAATTGTATTTAACAATTATTTAACTTCGCTATTGAGATGAATTAAGGCAAATATGGAATAATTAATCATATCGAAATAGTTTCCTTCAATTCCCTCACTAACAAGAGTTTTTCCATTATTATCTTCGATTTGTTTTATCCGTAATACCTTCGTAAGAATTAAATCAGTCAATGAACTTATTCTCATATCTCTCCATGCCTCGCCATAATCATGATTTTTATTTTCCATCAATAGAAATGCCTCCCGGGATATTCGTTCGTAAAATTCAGTCGCTTCAACTGAAGTTAATTCATCGTTAGTTTCTGCTCCATTTCTAACTTGAATAATTGCCATGATGCAATAGTTGACAATAGAAGTGAAGGCATCCTCAAAAGTTTCCCCAACTTTATTTTCTCCGGTTTCTTGAATTGTTCTAATTCGTTGTGCTTTGATAAAAATTTGATCCGTTAGTGAACTTGGACGAAGTATACGCCATGAAGTACCATAATCTTTTGATTTTTTCAAAAAGATTTCTCGACAAACATTCATTACATTTGTATATTCAATTGATGTACTTTTCATACTTAAAATGAATTCAGAAATACGTAAATATTCTCACCTGATAAATTGTAAGGGGAAACCTTATGATTTATCGACTCCAAAGATAATGGGAATTATTAATTGTACACCAGACTCTTTTTATGAAAAAAGTAGGTATTCCGATTTAGACACGATTGAAAAAACCGTTGGAAAAATGATTGAAGATGGTGCTGATATCATTGATATTGGTGGCGTATCGACGAGACCTGGAGCCCAATTCCCAACGATTAGCGAAGAAAAAAAACGCATTTTACCTGTTATTGAATTTGTTCAAAATAAATTTCCTGAAATTTTAATTTCCGTAGATACGATGTATGGGGAGGTTGCGCAAGAGGCAGTGGATGTTGGTATATGTATTGTAAATGATGTTAGTGGTGGCGAATTAGATGAATCGATAATGGCTGTTGCGGGAAAAAATAAGGTACCATATGTTTTGACTCACTCCCCAGGTTTCATTAAGTCGATAATTCCTTTTGATTCAGAAAATTATCTCGTTGATGTACTAAGTTATCTTTCAAAAAAAATAGCTCTTTGTAAGTCATACGGAATAAAAGATATAATCATCGATCCAGGGTTTGGATTTTCAAAATCTCTCGAGCAGAATTTTGAATTAATTAAAAAATTTCAATTGTTACATATCTTTGAATGTCCAATTTTAATTGGTATTTCAAGGAAGTCCTTGATTTACAAAACTCTTTCTATATCTCCCGAAGAAAGTTTGAATGGATCAACGGTATTAAATACTCTCTTGTGTTCATATGGTGCTCAAATAATTCGTGTTCATGATGTTCGGGAAATGGCACAAATTCGATCGATTATTGCGCTTTGTTCTTAAAATTTGTTTAATTGCAACTTTTTTCACTATTTTCGTACTTTATTTTATAAATCTTTGTGCGATGAAGCATTTTTTTTGGATAATCATTCTTCTTTTTCCCTTTGCTTTCTATTCACAAGTTCCTAATCCTACTTTTCTTGTTTCAGACAATGACATTTGTATGGGTGAATGCATTTCAATAACCAATACGACTCCATCGGCAGCGGGTGCAATTGTATGGCAATGGAATTTTGCAGGAGGTAATCCACCTAATTATTCAGGTGCCAACCCCGGTCCAGTATGTTTCAATACAGCTGGGACATATTCAATAACGCTAACTGCTACTAATTCTTTTGGATCGAATTCTGTAAGTGTACCTGTAAACGTAACCCAAACACCAGATGTAAACGCCACTCTTTCAGATACATTGGATGGTAATTACGTTGTAATCCCAGATACACTAATAAACATGTATCAAGAAGCTTATTTGTGGGCGGAGGGCACTCCACTGGGAGGTGATCTTGTGTGGTATCCAAGCGGCGTTGAATCCGATGAAATTTCTGTTGATAATGGAGATTCCTTGACAGTAACGCCATTTTACACTACCTACTACGTAGTGAGTTACACCGTTAATGGATGTGTCGCCTATGATACAGTTCTTGTAAATGTTAATTTTCAGGAAATTGTTCAAGTGCCCAATTCTTTTTCACCGAATGAGGATGGGGTCAACGATTTTCTGAGAGTGTTAACCAATGTTGATTTTGATAACGATTTTTCAAATGGTTTTATAGAAGGTGGAGCAATTGCTGAAATTGATTTTAGGGTATACAATAGATATGGTGCTTTGGTCTTTCGGACCACAGATCCATTTGAAGGTTGGGATGGTACTTTTAAAGGAAAGCCTGAAAACCCCGCTACTTTCGTATACACTGTTGATTATCGTCTGATAAATGGAAGATCGAGTAGTATAAAAGGAAATGTAACATTATTTAGGTAAAAGAATGAAAACAATACTTGTAGGGTTATTTGTAGTGATTTTTTCTTTAAAATTTTCTGCACAACAAGAAAATCATTCCAGTAATTGGTATTTTTCCAATGCATTAATCAATCCCGCCGCTACTGCGACTGATGGGTCTAATTACTCTTTTTACTCTAATTTTCGGATGCAATATTTTACTGTTGGTGGAGCCCCAATGAGAACTAATTCAGTTTCAGCAGAAATGAAAATACCCGATCAAGCAGGTGGGAATAATAATTTTGGTGTCGGTTTAAATTTTTACAATGATCAAACTGGAGATGCTCGATTATTAACAAACTCTATTTCAATACCAATTAATTACACCATACAAGTTGACTTCCAAAATAAATTATCTGTAGGTTTATCACCAGGATTTATAACACAAGGTCTCAATCCAAGTTATCAAACTTGGGAGTCTCAATGGAATGGTAGTACATTTAATACCGAAGGTCCTAGTGGAGAAAACTTAAATAAATCCTATGCTGCATTAGATATTGGTGCGGGTCTTTTTTATCAAATTGAAAGAAATAACCGCTCAAAATTTTTTGCTGGATTTTCTACCAAACACTTGACAAGACCGAAAATTGATTTTTCATTTGGGGGTGATAGGTTATACCCACACTACACGATTCATGCTGGGGCTGAGTTTACTACTCGAAAAAATTATTTTAAAATTAGACCAAATTTTATGTTCTATTCAAATGGCCCAAATCAAATGGTTGTTTTTGGTACATCTGCTGAAACATTATTAACCGAAGGAGCAAGAGTTACTACACTTAGAAAGTATAAAAGCATACAATATGGTTTTTATTACCGATGGAACGACGCGATAATCACCACATTTGGTGTTAATATCGAAGGTTTTGTGGCTGGTTTGTCCTTTGATGCCAATATTTCAAGCTTAACAAATGCAACAAATAGTTTAGGTGCATTGGAGTTGTATTTAAAATACAGTATAGTTACTAAATCAACAGATACGAAGAAAAAGAAAAAGAAAGAAAAGTAATTTCTTTCGGTTGTCTTTTTCTGAAAAGAACTGTTATTTCCCTGTTAATTCTTATCTTTATTTCAGTATAATGAAAAAGATAAAGTTGGTTGACGACACCTTATTATTCGCTTTACGAGCTTCTGAGGCGCGAATGCTCGATCACCACGTGGAGGGATACTTGACAAATGGTATAGAGATAAATGACGGAGACGTTGTATTAGATGTCGGTGCCAATATTGGTGTTTTCGGCGTGCGAGCCGCTCAAAAGGGCAAAAATGTAAAGGTATATTGCTTTGAGCCAATTCCTGAAATCGCTGATACCTTGGTTAAAAACGCAGATTTAGTGGGTGGAAATCAAATTACAGTATGCAAATATGGTGTGTCCTCCGAGGATACTGAGGCAGAATTTACCTACTTCCCAAATACGCCTGCTTTATCAACTCTTCATCCAGATCAGTGGGATAAAGATCCGAGTGCTTTTAGAAATGCGGTGAAAGGAACAATGAAAAATCCACCCGATAATATGCGTTGGATGAAGTTAATTCCAACTGTTTTTTCGGGGCTGATTGCGTCCTATCTTGTGAGTGGTCGAAAAAAAGTAAAATGCTATTTAAAGACACTTTCAACCTTTATTCGAGAAACAAAAATTCAGGAAATTGATTTATTAAAAATTGATTGTGAAGGGGCTGAGTGGGATGTATTAATCGGTATAAAAAACGAGGATTGGTGTAAAATAAAATCTCTTGTTATTGAGGTTCATGATGTCAACAATCGCTTAAATAAAATTCAAGAGTTATTAAAAAAACATGGTTTCTCCAACATTCATTGTGAAAGAGAGGCTGGTCTTGAAACTACGCCAATGTTTAATTTATTTGCCTTACGATCATGACGGCCGAGACAGTCGCGTGGGGCACAGTCTTATTATTATTGTTTTCAAATGCATTTGGATTTGTCTACAGCTTTATTGTTTTAAAAACAAGTTTATTTGGTAAATATACTATTCAAAGTCAAGAATATAAAAATGGAATTTTTACAAAGCGATTGCCATTATTTATCTTAAATTTTATTCTCTTACTAATTTTTTCCGGTACAGGGGCATATATGATTTTTGATTTTTTAGATACTTCTTCCGGCCCTTGGTATCTTATTTTTGGACAAGTATTGTTTGCATTTTTAATTGATGATTTATTTTTTTATTTCTATCATCGGTTTTTACATGAAAATAAATTTCTTTTAAAACATATTCATTCAATACATCACAGAGCAACCAAACCATTCCCATTGGAATATCTCTATGCTCATCCATTGGAATGGATGATGGGGACACTCGGAGTTGTTTTAGGATTCGCTGCAATATTACTTTTTATGAAAATAAATCTTTATGCTTTTTGGATATTCGGTTTAATTAGAAATTTACATGAAATTCAAATTCATTCAGACTTAAAACTTCCATTTATAAGTAAAGTGCCATTTCTGAGTAAAACTGAACACCATGATTTGCATCATTCAAAATTGAATGGTAATTACGCATCAACATTTCTAATCTGGGATAAAATTTTGGGTACAACATTTAAACCTTCTAAAAATGAAAATCATTAATGCTATTTTAATATGCTCCTTTTTGGTGCTTGGATTGAGTTCCTTTACCCAATATTCGCTAAAAGTAAAAGTTCACGGTCTTCAAAATACAAATGGGCAAATTGAATTATCAATATATAATGACCCAAAAGTTTTTCCCGAAGTTGGTAAGACGTACAAAATGGTTAGAATAGATCCGAAAGACAGTGAAATTATTTATGAATTTACTAACTTACCGGCAGGAGATTATGCCATAGCTACCTTTCACGATGAAAACAATGACAAAGAGTGCAATACAAATTGGATTGGAGTACCTACAGAGGCTTTCGCCTTTTCAAACGATTTTAGACCGTTTATCTCCGTTCCTGATTTTAGTGATTGCTCCTTTAAAGTTGATAAGGATAGTGAAATTTCTGTTGAAATGGTTTATTGATTTTCATTCAAAAACAAACATAGGTATCTTTGCTTTCGTAAATTATACTAATGGATAAAAAATCTGAATTGTCAAAGAGTATGAGTACATCAAAGGCGATAATAGAAAAAGCTTTCAGATTGATGTGTGTAGCCAAAACAATGTCTGAAAAATTTGAGGCGAATAAGGAAATTACTTCGAAATATGTTCACGCTACATCGAGAGGGCATGAAGCAGTTCAGTTAGCACTTGCCCTTCAATTAAAACCTCAAGATTGGATTTCTCCATATTACAGGGATGATAGTATATTACTTGGAATTGGTATGAGTCCATATGAGCTCATGCTTCAGGTTTTTGCCAAAAAAGATGATCCCTTTTCTGGGGGAAGGACCTATTATTCGCACCCAGCACTTAACAAGGATGGATTCCCAAAAATCATTCATCAATCATCTGCTACAGGAATGCAAGCAATACCGACAACAGGACTTGCCATGGGAATTCAATATAAAGAGAAACAAGGATTAGCTGTTGATTATTCGGGTGAAAATCCAGTGGTGGTCTGTTCTTTGGGCGATGCATCTTGCACGGAAGGCGAAGTTTCAGAGGCATTACAAATGGCTTCTTTAAAACAGTTTCCCATTTTATACTTTATTCAAGACAATGATTGGGATATATCAGCAAAAGCAAATGAAACACGTTCTCAAAACATGGCTGAATACGCATCAGCATTCAAGGGAATAGAGGTAAGATCTGTTGACGGGAGTAATTTTGAAGAATCGTATGCGATTTTAAGTGAAATATTGGAAAAAATAAGAATTGAGCGAACTCCGTTTGTTTTACATGCCAAAGTGCCTCTTTTAGGCCATCACACCTCTGGAGTACGTAAAGAGTGGTATCGCGATGATTTAGATGAAGCTTCAACCCGAGACCCCTATCCAAAAATGAAGGAATTAATGAAGCAAAATGATTTTTCTGAGGCAGACTTGGTTCGTATTGAGGAGGAAATTAAAACGTACGTCGATTCTGAATATGAAAGAGCGTTAAATGCCGAAGATCCAGACCCTAAAAGTATTTGTGATTTTATCTTCGCACCTACCGAAGTCACAGAAGAAAAAGGTGAACGCGAGCCAAAAGGAAAGAAAAAAACAGTAATGGTTGATTCTGCATTATTTGCAGTTCGAGAATTGATGAAGAAACATCCGGAGGCATTACTCTATGGACAAGATGTGGGAGGTCGACTTGGAGGTGTTTTTCGTGAGGCGGCAACTTTAGCTCAAACATTTGGGGATAATCGTGTATTTAATACACCCATTCAAGAGGCATTTATAATTGGTTCTACGGTTGGAATGTCAGCAGTTGGCTTAAAACCAATCGTTGAGGTTCAGTTTGCCGATTATATTTGGCCAGGATTAAATCAATTATTTACTGAAGTTTCGAGATCGTATTATCTTTCAAACGGAAAATGGCCGGTAAGCTGTTTAATTCGCGTTCCGATTGGAGCTTATGGGTCTGGTGGGCCCTATCACTCTTCAAGTGTTGAATCTGTTTTAACAAATATTCGAGGAATTAAGGTTGTTTATCCTTCTACCGGTGCTGATTTGAAAGGTTTAATAAAAGCCGCTTTTTATGATCCAAACCCGGTCGTTATGCTCGAGCATAAAGGATTGTATTGGTCCAAGGTTTCAGGAACCGAAAGTGCTATGTCAATTGAACCTGATGAAGATTATGTTATCCCTATCGGAAAAGGTAGAATTGTTCAAGAAGCCTCCAATGAAAATATAGAGAGCGGAAATAGTTGTTGTGTTATTACATATGGCAGAGGCGTTTACTGGACAAAAACGGCTTCTGAAAAATTTGAAAATCAAGTGGAAATAGTAGATTTAAGATCTTTAAACCCAATTGATATGGAACTCATCAACAACACTGTCCGAAAGCACAGTAAAGTATTGTTAGTGACTGAGGAATCTGTTGAGGCAACATATACTTTGGGCTTAGCTGGAAGAATTCAGCGTGACAATTTTGAGGAAATCGATGCGCCAATTATGATTGTTGGTTCTGTTGATACACCAGCAATTCCTTTGAACTCTTCTTTGGAGGAAGAAATATTAACAAATGCGACGAAAGTTGAAGTTAAGCTTAAAGAATTATTAGAGTACTAAATTTATTTTTAAATAGTAGTAATTATTTGCTTTAGTTCAAACTGAGAATGATTAAATTTGCACTTGAGAATGGAAGATTTGATAGCTGCAAGACCGAGTAAAATAAAAATCTATCTGATTTTTATTAAATTCAGATTGTCTTTCCTTGTAATACTCTCAGCTATTTCAGGCTATTTATTTGCTGGTGGAGGAGATCTAATTGAGCTCTTACTCCTCGTCGCTGGGGGGATTTTAGTTACCGGATCATCGAACGGTGCAAATCAAATTTGGGAGCAAAATCAAGATAAATTGATGCATCGAACGAAGGGGCGTCCTCTTCCCCAAGGATTCATGTCCCAGTCCGAAGCCTATATTATTGTAATTTTTAGTTTAATATTAGGCTCAACTTTTTTATACCTTATTAATTTATATTCAGCTCTGCTGGGTTTGTTTGCTTTTATTTTGTATGTTTTTTTTTACACACCGTTAAAGAAAGTAAGTCCTTGGGCGGTTTTTGTAGGAGCTTTTCCTGGGGCCGTACCGCCACTTCTTGGTGCTGTAGCTGCTATGAATGATTTTGGTTTACTTCCTGGCGTTTTATTCTTTGTTCAATTCACGTGGCAGTTTCCACATTTTTGGTCAATTGCGTGGCTTTTAAACGAAGATTATCAGCGGGCAGGATTTTATTTACTTCCATCAAAATCCGGAAAGTCTAAGTTTTCTGCCTTTCAAATTATGGTATATTCTTTAGCATTAATTCCCTTTAGCCTTATCCCTTGGTTTTTGGATTGGTGTGGAAATATTACTTTATTTGTTGCCTCAGGATTAGGGATTTTATTTTTTGTTTATTCATATCGCTTATATATCTCGTTAAATGATAAGGATGCGCGTAAACTAATGTTCGCTTCATTTGTTTATCTACCAATAATACAGTTTGTATATGTTTTGGATAAATCCGAACAAATTTTGTTTAAATAAATAGTTATATGAGACCTGATCACAGTAAAGAATTAGACCCGGTTGTACGGGAAAAAATGAAAAAAAACCTTGTTTATGTTGGAATCTTTAGTGTAATTATGCTATTTGCGGGCTTTACGTCTGCCTATATTGTTTCCATGGGTGACTCCTTCTGGCTGAAGTATCCATTACCAACTTACTTTTGGGTGAGTACAGCCGTAATTCTTTTGAGTAGTATTTTTCTTGAAATAAGTTTGCGAAAGGCAAGAAATAAAGATAAATCCGGGTTACGTATTTTTATTTTGGCTACACTCTTATCAGGATTGGCTTTCGTAATTTTTCAATTTAAAGGATATGAAACCCTTTCTGAGAATGGTGTCCACGCAGTGAGTAACCACATTTTAGTTGTAGATGGTCGTTATGGTGATTATTATACAATAAAATATAAGGGCGAATTATTAGAAGTAGATGGTGTAAATTATCTGTACAAAGGAAAAAAGATGCCTGAGGCGGATTATACTAAAATGTCAAATTATTTAAAGCAATATCTAAGTGTTTCTCCAGCTAAATTGATTCGGGCCAAAATGGATAAAGACTTTGAGTTTATTTATAAACAAGAGCCGATTCAAATTTTAGATGGGAAACTATCTTTTAAAGATTCAACGGAATTGAAATATGTCGATCAGTTGAGACTCTCTCAGTTAGCCAGAAATATTGTCGATAAACGAGTTGATTTTTTCGTTCGAGGAGTATACGGTCAAGATTTTACACTTTATTTCAAAGGAAAAGAGTTGGAATACAAGAACAGAAGTTTTTATTATGAAGGTAAAATTTTATCCAAATATCTTCAGGTAAAAGCGCTGGAAACGGCGGATGCCGCGTCATCGTATTTGTATATCCTTACTTTCATACATTTACTACATATAATCGTTAATTTAATTTATTTATTTAAAATGACAATTGGTTCATTTTCAGGAAGATACGATAATGGGGATGTGCTTAGTCTCAAATTGGGTGCAATTTTCTGGCATTTTTTAGGTATTCTTTGGGGTTATTTATTGTTATTTTTGCTATTTATTCATTAAACTTGCATTAAATTATTAAAATATGGCAGGTCAATCCGCAGGCTTAGATAAATCAACTCTTTGGGGAGGTAAAGAATCACCATTTCAAACCAGTTATGGTAAACTGATGATGTGGTTTTTTCTAGTGTCTGATGCTTTAACATTTAGTGGTCTATTAGTATCTTACGGTTTTACACGTCATGATGCTCAAGAAGCATGGCCAATTGGTGAAGAAACTTTCAACTCGTTGCCATTTTTAGGACATGGATATCCTCTTATTTATGTTGCTTTAATGACATTTATACTTATTGTATCCTCTGTAACGATGGTTTTAGCTGTTGAGGCTGGCCATAGAATGGATAAAAAAGGAGTTGTAAAATGGATGATTGCAACGATTATTGGTGGATTCTTTTTTGTTGGATCTCAAGCGTGGGAATGGTATCATTTTATTCATGGTTCAGAGTTTGGAAAAATTGAATTAGCTGACGGTTCACAAGCAATTGTCAAAGGTCATTTTGGCGAAATTGAAAATTTTACGGTTATTTCACCGGGCAGACACCATAAAAAAGGAGAAGTAATAAAAACCGACTTAATGCATGAGTATCAACATGCTGCTTTGGAGGGGAAATTGAAGAAAGATTCAATAACTCTTCATGACGGTTCTGTAGCAAGAGTAAACAAAAAAGCTGATGATCACATGGAATTAATTGTCAAAAAGAATGGCAAAAAGAATAAAATTGGAACTAAAATACAAGGAAAAAGAGCCGAAGAATTGTATTATGCATCCTTGTATAGTGGTAAAAAAGATCAGGTAATTTACGGGGCTAATTTAGAACAAAATGAATATGGTCCTCAACAATATGCTCAGTTCTTCTTCTTTATTACTGGTTTCCACGGATTTCACGTTTTTTCAGGTGTTGTAATCAATATAATTATACTGATAGGTGTTATGATGGGGATATATCAAAAACGGGGGCATTATGAAATGGTTGAGAAAACTGGTTTGTATTGGCACTTCGTAGATTTAGTTTGGGTATTTGTATTTACATTTTTTTACTTGGTTTAAATAATTTAAATAGTTATTTTTGAAAATATGGAAAGAGACGATATTATTGAATATTCATTACATGGTCATCATGATGAAGACACAGGCAAAAAAATTAGAAAAAAAATCTGGTTTGTAACCATACTTCTTACAGTAATTACGATTGCTGAAGTAGCTATGGGAGCTTATATCAAACAGAGTTCCTCTATTTGGCCACTTATTAAGTGGTCATTTATTGTTTTAACGCTTTTCAAGGCAGGTTATATTGTGATGATATTCATGCATCTTGGAGACGAGAAAAAAGCCCTGCGAAATTTTATTTTAATCCCATATTTTCTGTTCATTTTGTATCTTATATTCATAGCTCTTTGGGAAGCATTAGCGATAAATGATGCTCTTCAACAGAATGTAATTTAACTATTAATGAATGTCAGAGATAAAAAGAATAAAGTAAGAAAATTACTTCCTTTTCTTCTTGTTTTTGGTCCCGCTCTGCTTCTAATCTTCATCGGTACACGCGGATGTGACCATAAATTCGAAAAGCTAGCTGACTATGGCGCTGCACCTAACTACTCTTTTGTTGATGTTAATGGAAAAACAAGGAATTATACTGAATTTGATAGCTCTATAGTTTTAGTCTGTACGATTCAAGAATCTTGCCCGGATACTTGTTCCATTTCCATGTGGCATGTAAATCAAATTCTTTATCAACATATCCGAAAAAATAAATCCAAAAAACTTAAGCAGGTAAAAATAATTTCTTATGTTACCGATGGAAAAGGTAATCCAGTAAAAAATTTAAATTACATGGCCTCTGTTGTTAAAGAAAAAGTTGAGGGTTTTGATCCCAACTTATGGATATTAGCCACTGGAGATGTTAAAAGTATGTACAACTTTAAAAATAATGGAAAGTCATTATTGGAAAAAGGAAAACAGTATTATGGTGGTGAATATTTTCAGGAAATTTTGTTACTTCTGGATAAAAATAATCACTTGAGAATGGCGTTGAGGGGAAATCAAGAAGGTATGGTTCGTACAATGAAAGAACATCTTGCATTACTGCAAAAACAATATGACAAAGAAGAAAAACAAAATTAATTGAATACTGTTTTTAAAAGTATGCGATTCATTTGTTTCATCGTATTGTTGCAGTTTGCGTTATTTTCTTGTCAAGAGCCAATAAAGAAAAAACGAGTCCTTCCTATTTTCGGAAATTATGATCTAGAATATTCTTCTGTAGATGGTGAGAAAAAAATAGATACACTTTACCACAAAATACCTCAAATCAAATATATGAATGAGGATTCTATATGGAAAACAAATAAAGATTTTGAGAATAAACTTTGGATTGTTGAATTTTTCTTTGCCACATGCCCTACAGTTTGTCCAGCAATGAATTTACAACTAAAAAAATTAAATCAGGAATTAAAGGCATATGAAAATGACATTCAATTTATGTCTTTCACGATTAACCCTAAGCACGACACCCCAAGCATATTAAAACAATACAAGCAAAAGACTGGCATTACTGCAAAAAATTGGACTTTTTTTTCAGGTGATGAAGACGAAACCCATAATTTAGGAATAAAAAGTTTTCTAACTTTTGCTGGTAAAGATGAAGATTCTGAGGGTGGCTTCGCTCATTCAGGGTCCTTCACTTTGGTTGATAAAGAAGGTCATGTTCGAGGAGTTTATCGGGTTACTGATTTAACTGGAAAAGTAGATTCGACTGAATACAATCGGATGAAATCTGAAATTTTAAAATTATTGAATGATGAATACAACATTAAAAAATGAAGCCCAAATTGCGAAATTTAGAAGATTGATTATTGCTATCTCAATCATCATTCCTATTGCAGTTGCAGCACTTTTTGGAATTAGGGTTGATGGTGTGGATTTGACTTTTTTGCCGCCTTTTTATGCTACTGTAAACGGTTTAACAGCAGTTTTATTACTCGCAGCTTTGGTTGCAATAAAAAGAAAAAATAGAATCATTCATCAACGCTTGATTCAAACTTGTTTGGTTCTCTCATTATTATTTTTAATTTGTTATGTGGCTTATCATATGACTTCAGATTCTACCCCTTACGGTGGTGAATTGAAGGGGCTCTATTATTTCATCCTGATTTCACATATTCTTTTGAGTATTGCAGTTATTCCTTTGGTATTATTTACGTATTTGTATGCGTGGGAGGGAAAATTTGAAAAGCATAAAAAGTGGACGCGTTTTGCTTTTCCAATATGGATGTATGTGGCCGTGACAGGTGTAGTCGTATATCTAATGATTTATCCTTATTACAAGTAGTTCGGCTATCCATCTTGTATTGAGGAACTTTTACTTTTATTCTACGGGGCCTTTACTAAATTGAACTCCGGAGTTCCGAATATTTGGTAAATAATAGCGCAAGTCGATAGACAAAAATGCTCCGTTTGCTTTTTTAAAATCGATGAGAGCTTCAGATGATCCTTGTTGGGTATATTTCCCACCCCAATTAAAAATATAAGCTGTTGGTACTTTTACCCCTCCACCGATGTAGAAGTATCCTGATTTCTTAGTTCGTAATTCAAATCCGACTTGTGCATTTAAATCGACACCAAATTTTTTTACACTTCCTGAGTGGTAAAAGATATGATTCCCTCCTGGCAAATCAACCAATGCTACACTTGTTGGCTTAAAAGTGAATGAAGTTCCAAGACCTACCAATGAGTAAAGGTTTTTCGCTAATTGAATTTTAATAATTCCAGTAATTGGAAACTCATAGTTTATGAAAGTCAATTTATTTGTATCGCTGACGGTTACAGTAGAATCGGAGTAAGTCATTTCTGCGTTAAAATGTCTTTGAATGTAATTTATTCCGCATTCCAGTGTCACATTTTTTGTAAAGTCAGCGCGTACCAAAGCACCGTATGATAATCCTGGTATTTGTGTTAGATTTGATTGAAATCCTTCTTTTGATAAGGCAGTTTTTATAGGCCCGAGAAAATCAGATGGCAAGATGAGTTTTGTCTGAATACCAAAGTGTATGGGATATCGTTCTTTTTTCTCACTAAGTTGGCAATATGAAAAATCAATAAAGAGTAAAACTAATGATGCAAGAATGAGCAATGATTTAAATCGCATTTTAGTTTTTTCAATATTATTCTCTCTTTAATTTACCGTTTTTCCAATCACTTAAGAATTTTGACCATGCATAGGGATTAAGCAAATTATTAACGGGTAGCTGATTGCTATTATATAGCTGTGAGTACTTCTGATTAACGGAATTCCCATAGGCCAAAGATGCGTCAGTTTGAATTCGTGCTGCCGCAAAAGCTAAGCTTTCTCCTGATAATTCTTGTTGTGCCTTTCTAAGAACGTCGTCATAAGGTCGCATATTGACGAATGCGTTCGCAAACTCTTCCTTTGATGGCCAAGGATAAATGTTAACTTCTTTAAGTTCAAGTGTATCCGTTGGAAGCATATGTATAAGCGAGTAGCGATTTTGAAGAAGGCTATCAGGAACAATAAAGCTGGATTTTTTGTGTCCTGGACTTGAAAATACGATTGTATCACCGGGAAAAGTAACTAATGAGAAATATCCGTAATAGTCTGAAATAACTCCTTTTCGTTGAGTTTTATCGTAAATGGTAACATATGGTTCTTCTTCAAGCGTTTCTTCAGAAATAACAACACCAGAGAGCTGAATAAGTCTCAGCGAATCTATATTCTTGTGTATTTGTGAAACTGAAGGTAGACTTAAAAATAAAATAGAGATAAAACAAAAATAGTAGAGGAACTGTCGTTTAATCATTTTATCGCGTTAAGATTTTTCTAACTGACCTTATTCGATTGTTGCTGAAATACCCCTATCTAAGAGAGCAATGCAAAGTGGTTCTAACTCCTTAAAGTGTCCATTTTTTACTTTACACTTGCCATTTAAGTGAACAATCCAAGCGCATTGTTCAGCTTGAATAGGGTCATGATCACAAATGTTGACTAAAGAATCAATTACGTGATCAAAAGTATTTACGTCATCATTGTAAAGTATCAATCCATTCTCTTTAAGGATCTCTTCAAGAGCGATGGTTTGCTCTTTATGTTGTGGTTTACTTTTTGTCATAATCCTCTATTTCCAAATTAAACGTACTTTTTAAAAAGTTCGTATGATTTTCATTTATCAACAAATTCGATGATAAAATTAATGAAATTTCATTTAAATTTTCGATTGAATTTAACCAATTCGTTCTTAAAAGAACATCCATCAGGTCACCATTTATGATATTCGATTTTATTTTACTTTTTCTTTCCTCTGTTTCATTAACTTTCACTTCTTTTACTAAGCCGCTCAACTTTAATTCGTCAGGTAAATCTAAGTTACGAGAAAATTCAGTCGAAATTAACTTGCCACTCTCTTTGTTGTATTGGAATAATCCATAATTATTAAAATAGGTTAATTTTTCCTTTGGAAATTCTTCGAAAATTGAGACAACCTCATATTTGATTTTTTCAATTTTTATCTCTTCTTTTTTGTCATTAAATAGCTTTATTTCATTTTCCACGAATTTCGTCGATTGATTGATTTGAGGGTCGTTTTGTTTTGCCTCCTTGAAAAGTGGATCTTGTTTCTTTGCGAGTAATTCATTTGCTTGAGCTACTGTGATTCTTTCACCCTGAAAATAGGCAACAACAAATGCATCAGATACACCCGCAATAACAGCTTCATTTTTTCTAATTTTTGCGTCGTTAAGGTCATTAAATTTTCCTGTTGCATAGCGGATTTGTTTTTTTTGATTTACTGAAAAAGTAATATCTGGTAAATTTTGAAATTTTTCCTTTGTATTAATGGGTTTATTGTAAACACCTATTTGAACTGTAAAGAATAAACTCTTTGTATCGATTTCAGCTGAATTTAAATTTGATGATTTACTGTCTTCCTCTTTTCTTGCCTCTTGCGTATTCTTACTAATTTCAACTAAAAATTCATTATTACCTTGAGGGATACATTCCCCTCTTGCCTCTAATTGTCTTGCTTCGCCCAAAGTTAATTTTCTGCCATCGCAATAGGCAACAATAAAAGCATCAGAGAATCCCATTGATTGAATTTGTTTTCTTGCATCAACCGCATTTACTGCATTGTTGAAATATCCAACCATATAGACAATTAATCCATTATTTTGTAATTCACCCGAAACCGGAGTAAATTGAGAATAAAAATTGCTTTGAAGTGGTTTTCTGTACGCACCGACTTGAACCCTGTAAATTAATCCAGACGGTGCTTTGACATTCATTGGAATAGGCCTAGTGTCTTGAGATGTCCTGTTTGACTTTGAGCTTATTTGAAACCCCCCTGAGGAAATTATTTCATCTTTTGGTATTTCAACTTTTATCAAGGGTTCTTTTCTGTTAGAAGCTAATATTTTCATTTCGTTTGAAATTTGTGGGTTATTAAGTTCAACTTGTTTAATTGAATTTTTAATATCTTTTAATTTCGTATAGGATTTTTGTTGTTCTTTCTCTGATTTTTCTATTTCTATTATTAAAGTCTCAATATCGACAGAGCCCTTGCGGCTATCCTGAGTTAATACTTTTATATTGATAAGTTCATTTAATTTATTTTGTAGAGTCAATTTTGTATTTGTTATTTTTTCAAAGTTTTCTTTTTCTTTTTCAAATTCAACTATTTTTTCTACGTACGCTCTGTAACTATCTGTGGATAAAATTTCTTGCGACTTTTCAGGATCAATTATATTTGGTTTAATTATTAAATCTAGGCTGATATCCTCTCTTACGTGTTTCTTAATTTGCTCTTCAATTTCATTTTTTTTCTCGGTTAGAAACACAAATTCCGCTTCTTTTAAATCTATTGAATCTTCAATATAATTTAAATTTTTCTTCTTTTTTTCATTCTTTTTTTGAGATTTTAATTCTACTAGTTCCTTTTCAATGGCTGCAATTTGGATTTCAATTCTTGACTTATAAAAGTTCAATTTTTCAGCTGGCTGAAACGAGATATTAGGATTTGTTTTTTTCAATTGCTCAAGGATATCATTTTTCTTCTGTGCAAAGTTTGTAGTTAAATTCTTGAGTTCTTCATTTTGAATTTGAGAAATTTCATTTTGGAGTTTTGGGATAAATTTACTTTGATTTTCTGTTGAGTTGCTGTTTGAATTTTCAGTTAAATTTTGTTCGTTTTCTTGGTTTGATGAAGAAGAGGAGCTCGCTTGGTTTTCCTTCTCATTTTGCGAACGAGAGGATTGATTTTCTGTTGAGTTGCTGTTTGAATTTTCAGTTAAATTTTGTTCGTTTTCTTGGTTTGATGAAGAAGAGGAGCTCGCTTGGTTTTCCTTCTCATTTTGCGAACGAGAGGATTGATTTTCTGTTGAGTTGCTGTTTGAATTTTCAGTTAAATTTTCTTCGTTTTCTTGGTTTGAGGCAGAGGAGGAGCTCGCTTGGTTTTCCTTCTCATTTTGCGAACGAGAGGATTGATTTTCTGTTGGGTTGATAGTTGAATTTTCAGTTAAATTTTGTTCGTTTTCTTGGTTTGAGGCAGAGGAGGAGCTCGCTTGGTTTTCCTTC
>VGFL01000015.1 GCA_016868915.1 Bacteroidota bacterium
TTTGGGTGTCTATAGCAGCAGGGTCCACCTCTTCCCATTCCGAACAGAGAAGTTAAGCCTGCTAGCGCTGATGGTACTGCCCTCTTAAGGGTGGGAGAGTAAGTCGATGCCGATTTTTTAAACCCCTAATTGTTCCTGCAGTTAGGGGTTTTTTGTTGGTATTTGACATTATCCTATAGATAATAGTTCAATTTTATATTAAGTTAAACGATTGCGTTAGATAGTTAATAATTTTAACTAAATTTTGAGTTTTTAAAATTTTAAAATAAAAAAACCACCTCGAAAGGTGGTTCTTAATTTTAGACTGTTCGAAAAGAGCCGAAATTAAAAAAGGTTAATTACTTTTTCTCTTCCTTTTTACCTTCAGGAGCTTTTTCTTCAGCAGTTGCTTCTTCAGTTGCAGCAGGTGCTTCCTCAACTACTTCTTCAGTAGCTACTACATCTTCAGTTGCATTCTCAGTTGCTTTTTCACCTCCACAAGATACTAAAACGGTACTTGTTGCGAAAACTACAGCCAATGTTAAAAATACTTTTTTCATTTTGCTTAAATTTAAGGGTTAATGTTATTAAGTGTAAAATTATTTCTATAATTCTTTCTGTGCAAGTGTGTTTCAAGAAAAATTGTTAAAAAAGTTAAATTGAATCGTTTTTTTGCAGTTGTGTCTTTCTCTTTTTTACTTGATTATTGATTGTATCAATGAGTGAATTAGTTTCTTGCATAGTAAGTTTGCGCCCAATTTTGAGGGTTTTAATATTTGTCTCTAAATAGATTCTTTCACCACCATTAATCCATGGTGATGACTCCCAAACAGATTCAAAAGAGTTTTCTTTCGGAAAATGAGAGGTAATTCCCTTGATGTTTTCATAAAAAAGAACATGAGCTTTACCATATTTAAAAATGGATCTTTTGTAATCAAAACTAAATTCACCCAACTTGATTAATTCATTTCCATAATGAATCCATAAAAAAGTTCGCCCTATTCTGATTAGATAATAGAGCCAAAATGATAGAAAGACCCAAAGGATTAGTTGTTCTTGATTATTTAGTTTAAAAATGAAAAATGAACTAATTACTAATATTCCGATGATTAACCACATACTCAACCACGTTCCAAGAAGCATTGTAGTCCAAAAATTCTTTATTGGTGCAATGACAATCGTAGTAAAGGTTGCATGCTTTTTAACACTAATTCTTTCACTGATAAATTTCATATAGCAAAGATACTATATTCTGTAGTTTTTTTTAAGAACCGAAATTTGAATACTAAACGCGCAGTTGCATTTAATCTACAATTAAATATTCATTTACTCTAAATATCTGTAACTTTGAAATTCAAATCACGAAGAAAATTGCTCCACCTAAATGACACCATACAAATCACTAAAAATTTAACGCTCAAAAGAATTGTTAATTTATTCGTACTGAAAGTGAGTTACTTTCTCTCACGACTTACAAGAAAAGCGTGGCATGTTGGAAATCCATTTTCTTTGAGTATCGAACCCACAACGGCTTGCAATTTGGGTTGTCCTGAATGTCCAAGTGGTTTGAAGCAATTTACTAGACCAACTGGTAAACTTGATTTAGAATTGCATAAAAGGATGTTACAGCAAGTTAAAGATCATGTTTTTTATATCAATTATTATTTTCAAGGAGAACCCTTTCTTCACCCGCAATTTTTGGATTTGATTAAAGAAGCGAAAAAAGTAAAGATTTATACGGCAACTTCGACCAATGCTCACTTTATAACAAAAGAGAGGTCTAAAGAAATTGTAAAGTCAGGATTGGACCGTTTGATTATTTCAATTGATGGCTTAACTCAGGAAACTTACGAACAATATCGCGTTCATGGTCAATTGGAAAAGGTAATTGAAGGAAGTAAATTATTAGTTGAGGCAAAAAAAGAATTCAAATCTCAAACTCCTCATTTAATCTTTCAATTTTTGGCGGTTAAACCGAATGAACATGAGATTCCTTTTGTGTTTTCGATGGCCAAGGAACTTGAAATTGATGAAGTTAGAATAAAAACAACCCAGTTTTATGATTTTGAAAATGGAAATCTATTAATGCCAACTAGCGAAAAATATAGACGTTACAAACGAACAAGATCTGGAAATTATAAATTAAAAGGAGATCCTGGAAATCATTGTTGGCGAATGTGGTCTGGCAGCGTTCTCACATGGGATGGAAAGGTTGTTCCGTGTTGTTTTGATAAAGATGCGCATCATGCAATGGGAACGTTGAATGAAAAATCCTTTCAGGAGATTTGGCGTTCAGCTAGCTATCAAAATTTCCGTCAAGCCATTTTATCGAATCGAAAAGAAATTGATATTTGTTCTAATTGCTCTGAAGGTACTAAAGTGTGGAATTAAAGAATATTCACCTCACGCTCAAGTGTAACGCCAAATTTTTCTTGAATATCTGCAATGATTGCCGATGATAACCCGTAAATCTGATTTCCGGTGGAACCGCCATAATTCACTAAAACTAAAGCTTGTAATTTGTGAACACCACAGCAACCCACGGTTTTCCCTTTCCAACCTGCTTGTTCAATTAACCAACCTGCCGCCAATTTCTTTTTTCCATTTTCGGCAGGATAAATAGGTGCCGTCGGGAATTTTTCAAGAACCGCATCTGCAATGGCAGCATCAACAACGGGATTTTTAAAGAAACTGCCTGCGTTTCCTAGTTCGGAGGGATTGGGTAATTTCGATTGTCTAATAGCGATAACGGCATTACTCACATCGCGAATGGTTGGAGAGGAAATCCCCATTCTTTGCAATTCTTGTTCGATGGCGCCGTAAGTAGTATTTACTTTTCGATTTTTTTCTAATTTTAGGCAAACTTCAGTAATGACATATTGATTTCTAAATGAATGTTTAAAAACACTTTCGCGATACCCAAATTGACATTCCTCTAATGAAAATCGATGCGTTTCACCTGTTTCAATGTGGTAAGCATACAAATGATCAAAAACATCTTTAATTTCTACTCCATAAGCACCAATATTTTGCATGGGGCTTGCACCAACACTTCCTGGAATCAAACTCAGGTTTTCAACTCCTCCAAAATTATTTTCAATCGTCCACAAAACGAATTCGTGCCAGTTTTCGCCGGCGCCAATTTTAACTAATACAGTATCAGCTGTGTCTTCAATGATATTTTTACCTGAAATCTCATTTTTTAGTACAATTCCATCAAAATCTTTGGTTAATAATAAATTACTGCCTCCACCGATAATCAAAAAAGGATGGTTTTTGAACTCTTGAAGTAGTGTAGCTAATTCTTTCGAATTTGAAAACCGAGAAAAATAGGCAGCCTTGGCATCAATACCAAATGTATTGTACGATTTTAAGCTACTATTTTTCTCAACCATATTTTAGGATTTGAGTGAAAATTCGATTGTAATCCACTGATTCTTAATCTTGGACACCATTTTTTTAAAATACTTTTGTTTTTTATATCTTCTCAAATTAGCAGTATATATTCCAAAAGTAATAAGGCCTAAAAATTTATCAAAATCTGTCATTGGAGGAGGTCCATCTACATCAATTATTTTAATTTTTTGAACCTGAATTGCAACATCATCTCCAGAAGATAATTTTAAAAGTGTTTGTTGCAATCTTAATGATTGATCGTTATAAATGCGAACTGTTTCAGTATCCAAAGATTTTGATTTTAAAAGTTTATTTGCTTTAAAATCAAGGTCTTTCAACTCACGAAATAATTCATCCATCGTCATTTTTTAATCTTTTTTAAAAAGGATTTCAATACTGCAAAGATAAGATTTTGCGCGGCTTTGCTCAAGCAATAAGTAGTATTAACAAATTTTGCATTTCCGAATTACTTATATTCATGGTATTTAAACATCCTATTTAAGGCTTAGTTCTTCCAATGTTTATTTTATTCTTCCCTCACCGATTTAAACACAATTTTATTTTGACAAGTATAATACAATGGAAGCAAATAGTTATGAAATAAATGCTGTCTTGTCTATCTTACATTATTTGTTAGTGATTTAATATCATTTTGGACAGTTGATATTTTTGGGGTTGTAAAAAATATTACACTTGAATTTTTGGTTATCTTCGTTCGTTAATACTTCAAATGAAATAAATGGCTAAAGAGCAAGTAATTAAACCCAAATTAGGTGTTTTCGATTTAAGTATCATTGTGATAAGTTTGGTAATCGGAATGGGGATTTTTAGAACGCCATCTGAAGTGGCGTCAAAGGCAGGCACTCCGGAAATTTTTTTTGCAGCATGGATAGTTGGTGCGATAATAAGTTTATTCGGGGCATTAACGTTTGCTGAAATTGGATCTCGTATTCCAACCGCTGGGGGATTTTACAAACTTTTTTCCATTTGTTACAACCCGGCTTTTGCTTTTATGGTGAATTGGATAACGGTAATTTCAAATGCTGCATCAACCGCAGCGGTTGCTATAATGGGATCTGCCTATATTGCTCCGTTACTACTGCCAGGAACTGAAGAATACTTGGCTACGATGATTGTTACCATTGGTACAGTTTTTATCTTATTGATTATTAATTTATTAGGGATCAAAATCAGCGCCATGGTCCTGAACGGTTTGATGATAATAAAAATAGGTTTGATTCTCCTTCTTATTAGTTGTATGTTCGTTGTTTTTGGAAATGACATAACTTCGGTAGTATCAAAACCTTTACCGGTTGAAAGTGATCCTTTAAAAGCATTTATTATGTGCTTTATTCCAGTTTTCTTTACCTACGGCGGCTATCAGCATACAATTAATTTTGGTAGTGATATTGCCAATCCATCTCGAACGTTACCAAAATCAATTTTTATTGGAATCGCTATTATTCTCATATTATATTTAACTGTAAATTTTAGTTATTTTTCCGTTCTTGGATTTGAACAATTAGCTTCAACAAAAACCTTGGCTTCAGACATGGTATCGATTTTATTTGGTAAAACTGCATCGGTTTTTTTATCCGTAGTCATGTTTTTTGCCGTGATGGCCTACGTGAATGTTTCAATTTTAAGTAATCCGAGAGTCTATTATGCAATGGCTGAGGACAAAGTTCTTCCAAAAGTTTTTATGCAAGTAAATTCAAAAACCCAAGTTCAACAATTTGGAGTAATTGTTTTTTGTTCATTTATCTTTATTACCCTATTTTACACTCAGTCATTTGAAAAAATTCTTCAATATGTGATGTTTTTTGATAGTATAAGCTTGATAACTGCCGCCGGAGCAATATTTATTTTGAGATGGCGGGCAAAAAGAAGTAAAGAACCTGAGAGTTCTATTTACAAGATAAAATTCTATCCTTTTCTTCCTATTTTTTATATTTTAATTTATACCTTGGTAAATATTAGTGTGTTTATATCAAATAAAGAAGCATTTGGGATTGGGGCAGTTTTGTTTATTTCAGGTTATCCAATTTTTTATTTGATTCGTAGAATAATTTCCTAAATTTTTAATGATAAATTACAGTAATTTATTTTTACTTGATCCTGAAATTACTTTTTTAAATTTTGGTTCATTTGGCGCTTGTCCCAAACCCATTTTTGAGAAATACCAAGAATGGCAGCTAAAATTGGAAAGAGAGCCTGTTCAGTTCATTGTAAATGAGGCTCTTGTTGAATTGGAAAATGTTCGGAAAGAGCTAGGGTTATTTTTAGGTTGCTGCCATAAGGATTTGGTGATGGTCATGAATCCTTCTTATGCGATAAATACAATTGCTAAATCATTTTCATTGAAGGAAGATGATGAAATATTGACAACAAATTTGGAATACGGAGCATGTGATCGCACGTGGACTTATTACTGTGAAAAAGCAAAGGCGAAATACGTGAGACAACAAATTTCGCTCCCAATTCAGTCAAAGGATGTTTTTTTGGAAGAATTTTGGAAGGGGTATTCTGATAAAACGAGAGCTATATTCATCAGCCAAATTACAAGTGCAACGGGATTAATTTTACCTGTAAAAGAAATTTGTGATGAAGCAAAGAAACGTGGGTTACTAACCATAGTTGATGGTGCTCATGTTCCGGGACATATTGAGTTGAATTTATCGGAACTTCAAGCTGATATTTACACTGGCGCTTGTCACAAGTGGTTGATGGGGCCAAAAGGATCTTCCTTTTTGTATGTTAATAAAGAAAATCAGCATTGGGTTGATCCGTTATTGATAAGTTGGGGTTTTCAAAGTGATTTTCCATCTGATTCAACCTTCATCGATTATCATCAAACGGCAGGAACAAGAGATTATGCCGCTTTTCTTACGGTTACTGAATGTCTGAAATTTCGAGAAAAGTTTCAATGGAATGAAGTTTCTCAAAATTGTCGTAAAATGGCACTTGAAAATGGACTTAGATTTTGTGAATTAGTCGGGTCAGAACCATTAGCTCCCTTGAACGAAGATTTTTACGGGCAGTTATTTAGTATTCCGATAATAGTAGAAAATCCACAAGAATTTCAAAAGAAATTATTCAACGACTACAAAATTGAAATTCCAGTTGCAGTTCAGAATGGCTCGTCCTATTTACGCTATTCCGTTCAAGCTTTTAATACCCAAAATGAACTTGATTATTTGTACGATTCCTTGGTTGATTTAAAGAAAAAGGGTTACCTATTAAGTTCAGGGAAATAAGCTTCACCAATCAGAATGGAGTTGAAAACAAAGTATTGGCATTTTACGATGTCTTTTCCATTGATTTCGCACCAAAAATTATCCATGTCATCGGCAGTTATCACTTCTGCGAATTCATTTTTTTGTGGTTCCTTCGCCTTAATCTTAAACATCCGCAATTTTGTAATTGTACCGTTTTTCTCTTTCAAAGTGAGAATTGAAAATGGATTAGTTCGTTTTAAGCTATCTACTTGAGTTTTATTTAATTCGTAGTTGGCCAAGTTGTAATGAATTTTCTTAAAGTTTTGTAGATACCTGAAAACCATCATGGTGTCAATGCTTGTAAGTGGTTTCCCTTCACTATATACCTTTGGGGTGGAAGTAGAATTATCAATTTTAAAGCTCCGTCTTGGTTTATCTAAATTTTGCACCTCCACACTCGCAATCTGACTTTGCTTAAGCTCAAAAATTTTAGTGCAAACCCATTTTCGCTTATCGGCAAAAAAACGTGGTTCAATAATTCCACGAATATCCTTCAATTTCATGATAACAGGATTTTTAGCCTTGCCCTCATCTGCTGTTTCTAAAAGCATTATTTGTCCGTAATGATCTTGAGCTGCAGGTCCGATATACCACGTTTTTTCCCAATCGCCATCAACAAAAATCTCAACCTTTATATGTTGAGCAGTCATAACAGTGGTGAACTTTTTCAAAGATTTTTCAGGTAAATAGCCTTTAAATTCAATATTTTTAAACGCTTGAAGAATCATTTCGATATTACTTTGCGAAATACAGCCTCCTTGGGCATCTGTCCAAATTTTTCCGTTTCTTTTTAACGTGATTTTATTCGAGAAAGCATCGGTGATAATAAGTTTATCCACTGTACTCGTGTCAGCGATACCGAATTCCAGGAGATTTACATCAGATTGTCCGCTTCCCTTTATTGTTTTATAGGTGATAAAACCCAATACACTTAAAACAAGAATTGATGCTATTAAAACGATTAATTTCTTCATGCTAATTAAGATTGAGCATATTTTCGTTTACGGATGTAATAAAAGACAAATCCAAGTAAAACAATTGAAATTACTGGCGCAAGGACATTGATAATTCGTATCATACCAGCTTGTTTTTGCACCTTTTGTTTGTCAATTGGGCGCAAATCGATTTGTTTACTTCGAATGTCAATAATTGAATTTTCTCCCATCATATAATCCACCAAGTTTTGCAAGAATTCTTGATTCCCAAAAATGAGTGGGACGTTCATCTCGGCTAATTTAGGATCGTATTTCAAATCATTAATTCCGATAGGTCGATACATGAATTTTCCATTTTTTCCTTGTATGGAATCGTATGAATTTTGCAACCAACTTCCATTTCCTATTAGAAGTACTTTTCCTTCTTTAATTCCCTTGTCCATGTATTTTGAATCTGGATTTTTTGCAAACTCATCAACGATTTTATTTTTGAAATAGGATTTAAATTTCCCTTCGACAAGGCCGGCTAAACATAATTTATTGTTTTTATCCTCTGGGTTATTCACCAATTTGGGATTGTTTTTCATCAACCTTGGCATTTCCAAACTTATAATTGGGGCCATCCCTTGCGAGTTTGAATTTGTTGAACTTGTTAAAACTGCTGAAGGAGCGATACTATCTTGTTTTACAAACTCAATTCTACTGGCGTATTTCAATAAAACAGGTTCAACATTTCTTGATATTGGATGACTTGTAGGACTTGCCATAATGTAATAATACCAGGGTGCTAATGCATTTTTAGCGTACGGAAAAAGCATGGGGGCACAGTTTGCATCAAGCACGTAGTCATCGTGCAATTTTAATCCGTAATCATAGAGGATTTTCTCCAAACCAGTATTTAGACGGGTAGAGTAGGTGACTCCGTTTGCTTTTAGTGAATCTTGACTAAAATCCAAGGCGTCTGCAAAACACATCAATTTTCCTCCTCGCATAACAAATTGATCTATAACATATAAATCCTTCATGCTAAAAGCTTTTTTTGGGCGTGCAATGATAAGACCGTCAAAATCATCGAGGGCAGCAATTGAATCATTTATAGTTATATCTTTTACTTTGTAATAGGGTTTTAAAAGAGATCTGGCGCGAATGGTTTGAGCATAAGTCAATTCACCGTGACCTTGAAGGAATCCAATTTTTGGTTTTGTTTTCTGAACAGATCTTCGCAGCGCGCTGACAATATTGTATTCTAAATTATTTATCGACTGATCGATAATCTCTGTCATTTCATTCAAATCAACCGGTTTACCACTTTGCGATCCAGGTAGAAATTGGATAATATTAACGGTAGTTCCGCCATAATCGATTGTAGCTCCCGGCCAGAGTAAAAGTTGATTTTGGGTTCCATCCTTCATGTAAGAAACATCCAATGGAATAATTCCTTTGCCTTCATCGTATAAATTTTTAAAAAGTTCTTTTTTTTCGTCTTCTGTTCCTTTGTTTGGATCAATAAAAATGTATTCAAGTCGATCACCGACAATTGCTTTAAATTCTTTTAATCGATCTTCTAATGTATTTCTGAAAAGCCTAATTTCAGCGGGTAAATTACCGTCTAAATAGATTTTAATACTCAACCTATTTTCAAAATTAGATTTGTTTTCGAGGAATTTAACAGTACCTGGGGAAAGTGAATATCGTTGGTCAGAGGTAGTGTCAACTCGAAAATATAAATAAGAACCTATGACATTAACTAAAATTAATCCAATTGCGAGAATTCCCAAAAATGTCCAATTAAATATTTTATCAGATAATTTCTTCATTTTCATTTTTTAAGGGATTTTAAAACTGTCATTGCTGAAAAAAGAAAGAAACTAATAACGCTGATGAAGTATAATAAATCGCTGGAGTCAATTACTCCTTTTTTGATTGAATCATAATGAGTCGTCATTCCAAAGGATCGTACAATGGTATCGAGTTCACCTAAAAGATTATACGAACCGAGTAGATTGAAACCATCGTAGAATAACCAGCAAAGAAACATAGAAAGTATAAACGCTACAATTTGGCTGGATGTAATAGATGATGCAAATATTCCTATAGAAATAAATGTTGCACCCAGTAAAGTAAGTCCGATATACGATGTCAATGCAGCTCCCGTATCAATAATTCCAATGGGTGAACCTAAGTAATACATCGTGAAATAATAAAATAGGGTAGGAAGAATTGCAATTAAAAGTAAGCTAACTGCCGCTAAATATTTACCAAACAATAATTGTAGGTCTGAGATAGGTCTTGTAAACAACAATTCAATTGTTCCTGTTCTACGTTCTTCTGCAATTGATCTCATTGTTATGGCAGGAATTAGTATTAGAAAAATGACAGGTGAAAGATTGAAAAATGGAATTAAATCGGCTTCAACTCCCTCAAGTAAATTTGTATTATACGAGATAACCCAATGAAACAACCCTGACGAAATCAAGTAAATGAGAATAAAAACATAACCAATGATGGAGCTTAAAAAACTCTTTATTTCTTTTAGATAAAGTGCCAACATAGTGGTTCAAAAATTTACCTCAAAGTTAAGATATAGGCTTGAAATAAATTTCAAATAAATCACAACTTTCTGAGAGTTATAAACGAAGAATTTAACAATTTCTTTCTTAAGTGACTTTTTCATTTGAATATTTAATTTCATACTCTTATCCCGGTTCTAGTTGAATCTCTTGTGATTTTACTCCGATTTTATTTTTTTTGATCAAAACAACTTAGGTAATTCTTTAATCATTAATTTCGTTAAAATTCTTTCACTTGAGTGATTCACTGGTAATTATTCCTACTTACAATGAAATTGAAAACATCGAACTAATGGTTCGCTCTGTAATGGAATTGGAACATAATTTCAATATTCTTTTTATCGATGATAATTCACCTGACGAGACTGCATTAGAAATAGAGAAACAAATAGAATTGCATAAGGGGAGAATATTTTTAGAAAAACGCACCGGAAAATTAGGCTTGGGAACCGCCTATATTCATGGATTTAGGTGGGCTTTATCGAAAGAGTATGAATTTATTTTTGAGATGGATTGTGATTTTTCTCATAACCCAAATGATTTAGTGAGATTGTACGAGGTCTGTAAATTGGGTGCCGATCTTAGCATTGGTTCAAGATATGTCAGAGGAGGTAAGGTTAAAAATTGGCCATTAGGAAGAGTACTCATGTCTTATTTTGCAAGTGTTTATGTTCGCATGGTTCTTTTAATTAATATAAAAGATACAACAGCAGGTTTTAAATGTTACCGAAGAAAAGTTCTCGAATCAATAGATTTTGATAAAATTGAATTTAAAGGTTACGCCTTTCAAATCTGTATGAAATATGCGACATTTCAACTTGGATTTAAAATTAAAGAGGTCGCAATTACTTTTATAGACAGACTTTATGGCGAATCGAAAATGTCTTCTGGAATATTCAAAGAGGCATTTTTTGGTGTTTGGAAAATGAGAAAAACCAGATTTAAGAAATGAAGTTCACGTTAATCAAAAATGCAACAATTGTGAATGAAAATTCAACGTATGAGAGCGATTTATTACTTAAGGACTGTAAAATTGAAAAAATTGATAGAG
Organism: Bacteroidota bacterium; assembly: GCA_016868915.1. GTDB lineage: Bacteria > Bacteroidota > Bacteroidia > Flavobacteriales_D > Crocinitomicaceae > UBA952. The sequence goes on from VGFL01000015.1 coordinate 11,210, forward strand.
ACATATCGGTCGATTCAAATCACGTGCTCATAGATGCGGAAGGTTTGTTACTTATTCCTGGATGTATTGATGATCAAGTTCATTTTCGTGAACCCGGATTAACTTACAAGGCAAATATTTTTACGGAGTCGAGAGCGGCAGTGGCAGGAGGCATTACTTCTTTTATGGAAATGCCTAATACAGTTCCAAGTGCTGTAACAATTGAAAAATTGGAGGAAAAATATGCAATAGCTCAAAAAACTTCTTTGGCTAATTACTCATTCTATTTAGGAACAACTAACTCAAATATTGAGGAAATAAAACGTATTGATCCCCAGAAAATCTGTGGTCTTAAAATTTTTATGGGTTCTTCAACGGGGGATATGTTAGTTGACGATCCCCAAACATTAGAGGATGTTTTTCACTATTCGCCAACAATTATTACAACCCATTGTGAGGATGACCCAATGATTCAGAAAAACCTAAGGAAATATGTTTCTGAATTTGGAGAAACACTTCCAGCAAAATTTCATCCGTTAATAAGGAGTGATGAGGCTTGTTACAAATCATCTTCCTTTGCGGTTGAGTTGGCAAAAAAATACGATTCTCGTCTGCATGTATTACATATAAGTACAGAAAAAGAATTGGAGCTTTTCACTAATCAAATTCCGTTGAAAGATAAACGAATAACGGCAGAAGCCTGTATTCACCACCTATGGTTCACAGAGGAAGATTATGATCGACTTGGAAATTTTATAAAATGGAATCCTGCAATTAAAAAAGTATCTGACAGAAATGCAATTGTTAAAGCCATTAATGAAAATACAATTGACGTAATAGCCACGGACCATGCGCCACATACTTTTGAAGAAAAATCACAGATGTATTTAAAATCACCATCTGGTGGGCCTTTGGTTCAATACGCCCTTCTTGCTATGTTAGATAAGGTTAAAGAAGGAAAATTTACTATCGAAAAAATAGTTGAAAAGATGTGTCATGCTCCTGCCGAGCTTTTTCAGGTGTCAAAGCGTGGATTTATTCGAGAGGGATATTTTGCTGATATAGTTTTGGTTGACTCCTCAAAATCGACCACTGTTTCAAAAGAATCAATTTTATCTAAATGTGGGTGGTCGCCTTTTGAAGGACATACTTTTTCAAATGCAATAGATCGTACTTTTGTAAATGGAAATCTAGTTTATCAGCGGGGTAAAATATTTGATAATTTACCTGGAAATAGACTAACTTTTGATCGATGAAAACGAGAATATTTTTTATTTTGCTAAGTCTTTTATTTAACTACTCTTGTCAACAGGGAGAGGCAAATATTGATAAGGAGAAAGATAAAAAGCTTATGTCAAAGGAACTTTTAATCTCTATTTTTGAAGAATTAGTTTTAATCGAATCCCATCTTCAGTCAAAATATTTTGTTTATTCGAATTACGAGGAAAGTTTAAATCTTTCAAGAGATTCGCTATTAAAATCTAAAGGATGCACAATCCAACAATTTAATGACTCATTTGATTATTACTCAAAATCCGACAAGGAGCTACTAAGTCTTTATCAAAAGATTTTAAATGACTTCAACGAGAAGTCGGCTAGAGCAACGGCGAAGAGTAATTAATTAGAATTCCATTTCAGGATTTTTTTCAATAATTTCCCATGTATGGTCTGCCAATAATCGAACGGTTGCGACAAAAATTAAGTTTTGTTTTGTTCTTCCCCAGTCATTCGGACCGACTAGAGATAACGAATACGTTAAATTTTCTCTTTTATAAAGATGGTAGATATGATTAACAAATGGTTCAAATCGAATCTCAGCTGAATAAATAAAATGAGATATTTTTTTTCGATCGTTTAAAATTTTGGCTTGATTAGCTAGTAGTTGCATTTGCTCGTATATCTGATTGAGCTGCATATCAGTCTGGAATTCCATGGCTGAAACAGAACGGCCCTTAATTTTACCTTGATCCTCTGGTTTAATAACTGCACTACCAATACTGTGAGGAAATGCAATTTTCCCGGGGTTATCGGAAATTTTATCTTTATCTATTGGATTAATTATCTCTTTTTTACTCATCTAGGCTATTCACAAATTAAACAGTACGATTTGGTTAATGTTTACTATTGTTGCGTTTAAATTTTTTTTATTTCTCTATAATTTTTAAAAAAAAATAGTATTCAATTTTTTATTTGGTATAATTTTAGATATTTGTATTGAAATTTTTTATGAAGTTATTGTTAATTATTTTCTGTTTTTCTATTTCATTGAAGCAAGTTTATATTGCTCAATCGAAGTCTCAAACCGTTTTAAATTCGGTTTCAACCAAAATTAAAGTACTAAAATCTTTTTATGTTGAATTTAGCGCAAATGCCAAAAATAATAAGTCAGGGTTAAATCAAAATCTGACCGGTAAGGGATGGGTAAAAGATCAAAAGTTTTATGCATCATATGGGGGAAATACTATAATTTCTAACGGTATTAAAACTTGGACAGTTGTCAAAGATGGTAAAACAGTTTACATCGCTGATGCCAATTCCAATGACGATGAAAACATGAATCCGAAGAAATTAATGACTCTTTGGGAGTCTGGATTCAATAATTCTTACACGAATGAATCAACGCTAAATGGAAAGGCTGTTCACGTAATTGCTTTGACGCCCAAAAATGCCAGAGCCACGTATAAATCAATTTCTCTTTATATTTCTAAATCATCAAACGATTTATCAAAGGCAATTATGACTTCAAAAGATGGAACGGTTACAACTTATACAGTTACTAAATTTACCTCAAATCCGACTATTGAAGAATCTAAGTTTGTCTACGATCGTAAGAAATATCCTGGTTATAAAGAAGTGAAAGAATAAATCACAATTCCTTTAAAATCCCAAGTGAAATACCAAGGCCACTACTCTTGTGTTTGAAATAGGATGTTTTTCCTAAGCTATTTTGGAGTTGTAGGCGGTATTCTGGATTTATAAAAATTCCATAGCCATTTTTAGAATGTAAACTAATTCCTAGGTTGAATATAGCACTTGTTACAAATGTATTAAACCCGTCTTTCGTTTGTATAACATTTGATTCGCGGCTTCCAAGAACCGTTTCCCATTGTTGCTTTTGCTTATAGTTTAAAAACAGTTTTGGAAGTATTCCTGCTCCTCCAAATATTCGAACTGATTTACCAAAGGTAAAATTAAGCTTTAGAGGCATTGCAATATATTTGTAATAGGTTTGATAGGCAAAAGTAGAATCGTTTGTAGCCGACTCAAAGTTATATTGCTCACCATTTTGAATATATGTCATTCCTCCGTCCCAAATCAAATTTTTCACTACATATCCTTTAAGTCCAATACCGAATGAATATGTATTTAAACTTTTCTCATTAACGCGTTCACCTAAATTTCCGGGTATAAAATCTTCATTTGGAACTAACATTCGGAATGTATTTGTTCTATTTATGAAAGCATATATATGATTTCGATATAGCGAATCTTTAATAGGTTTTTTAGTAAATGTTATCTGTGAAATAAGGCTCAACGAAACGAATTGAATAAAAATAAGTGCAGGAAGTTTCATGAAGTTGATTTGTGTTTGTGTGAATCTATGTTATGCTAGTCTTAATCGATTAAAAATATAAAACTACAGAAACAAAATGGAAAATTACCAATTCCTAAAACTTATAAATATCGCCATGTGCGTATAACTACTTATGAACTTGAGTTAAATTGTTTAAAAAATAATCAAAATAAAGATTAAATAGTTGGAATTATTTTTATCTTTGTGAAGTTAAAGTCGGTAAGCCAAACGAGTCCGATTTTCCAATCCGATATGCATTACCAAATAGAATTAACCTTAAAAATCAGGTAATGGAAGGAGTTCGTTCAATTGTACACATGGATTTGGATACTTTTTTTGTTTCATGTGAGCGAAAAAAAGATAGTAGACTAATTGGAAAGCCAATTCTTATCGGGGGAACTAGCGATCGAGGAGTCGTAGCGTCATGTAGCTATGAAGCCCGAAAATATGGTATTCATTCTGCGATGCCCATGAAAATTGCTAAAGAGCGTTGTCCAGAAGCAGTCATTATCAAAGGAAATTCCCAAATTTATTCAGATGAATCAAGATTAGTTACAGAGATCATTCGCGAATCAGTTCCTGTTTTTGAGAAATCATCCATTGATGAATTTTATTTAGATTTAACGGGAATGGATCGTTTTTTTGGAACAAAAAAGTACGCATCCGAGCTTCGTCATCGCATTATTCGTGAAACTGGTTTGCCTATTTCATTTGGTCAATCTATCAATAAAACTGTTTCAAAAATTGCAACAGGAGAGGCTAAGCCTAATAATCAGATTCATATTCACTATGGTAGTGAAAAAGAATTCTTAGCGCCACTTTCCGTTAGAAAGATTCCGATGGTGGGGTTAAAAACATATCAGATACTTTGTAGCTTGGGTGTTAAGAAAATTCGAACAGTTCAGGAAATGCCACTTGAATTGATGGAAAGTGCATTGGGTGAAAATGGAATTTCTATTTGGAAAAAAGCACAAGCTTTGGATAAAGCACCCGTTGAACCTTACAATGAACGAAAATCGATTTCAACTGAGCGAACTTTTGACAGAGATACCATTGATGTAATTAAACTTCATGGAATCTTGGTTGCTATGACGGAAAATTTAGCGTATCAACTGAGACGAGGAGATAAATTAACAGGCTGTATTACTTTAAAAATTCGCTATTCAGATTTTCAAACTCAGACTTTACAAAAACAAGTTTCATATACTTCTGCTGATCACGATTTATTGCCTATTGTAGCAGAATTATTTACGCGAATTTACAATCGTCGTTTATTGGTTCGGTTAATTGGTATTCGTTTTAGTGCTTTGGTTTCTGGTCATTATCAGCTGAGTTTATTTGGAGATGAAACGGATTATTCTTCCCTGTACAACGCACTCGACCACATTCGAAATCGCTACGGAGATCGGGCGGTTATTCGTGCAATTGGGTTGGAAGCGAGAACCATTGGAGGGCATAACCCTTTTTCGGGCGAACCACCTGCACTTTTAGCGAATAGAAGAAGTTGAACTATAATTTTACAGTGATTTAAGATGCTGTTGCATTCGTATTTTAGTATTAAATATGGGGTTCTTTCACCCGAAGACCTTGTAGATTGGACTTTTGCTTCAGGCTATCCGTATGCCGTATCGACTGATATTAATCATACCGGATCGGGATTGAGTTTTGTAAAACGAGCTCAGGAGAAAAAAATACAACCTATCCTCGGAGCAGATATTCGGAATGGAATGGATATCCAATATATATTACTAGCACAAAGCAAAGTAGGTTTCTTTGAAATTAATAAATTTATTTCATGCCATTTGCAGCAAGAGATACCATTTCCATCTCATCCACCTGAGCTTCCAAATTGTTATGTGCTTTATCCATTTGAGAAAGTGCCGTTAACTTTACAGGAAAATGAGTTTATTTTTTTTCAGTTGACTCAAAATAAAGATTTTTTAATCGCAAAATATCCCAGGCTTCGTAAGCGTATTCTTGCTTTACAGCCGATGACTTTTCGTCACAAACGCGACTTTAATGCACATCGTTTATTGCGTTCTATTGCGAATAATTGTTTGCTTTCTAAGCTTCCAACAAGTGAACAAACAAATGAACAGGAGAGATTGATAAGTTATGAGGCTTGGCAAAAAGAATGGGAAGACTATCCGGATATTTTTTTTCGTACAGATACAATTTTAAAATCTTGTCATATTCGGTTTTCTTTTGGAGATGATGTTACACCTCAAAATTTAGCAACTTATACGAAATCAAAGGAGGAAGATTTGGAGAAACTTCGTATGCTTTGCGAAGAAGGATTAGATTATCGGTATGTAAATCCATCTGATCAGATTCGAGACCGTATGCAGAAAGAGATAGAAATCATTACTCAAAAGGATTATTTATCTTATTTTTTGATTACAAGAGATTTTATTTCATACGCTCGTTCCAAAGGGTTTTTCCATGTCGGGAGAGGAAGTGGCGCAAATAGTTTAGTAGCGTATTTATTAAGAATTACCGATGTTGACCCCATTGAGTTGGATTTGTATTTTGAACGATTCATCAATTTATTTCGGAAAAATCCACCTGATTTTGATATTGACTTTTCGTGGCGTGATCGTGATAAGGTGATTGATTATATTTTTGAGAAATATCCTCACGCAACCTTGCTTTGTACCTATAATACCTTTCAGTTTAAGGCAACTGTTCGTGAGCTAGGTAAAGTATTTGGTTTACCAAAAGACGAGATTGATAAGCTAGTTGAAAGAAAATTGGATCCTTCTCATCTGGATGAAATATCTCGATTGGTTTTAAAATACAGCGGCTACATAAAAGGCTTGCCCTCTTATTTGAGTGTTCATTCGGGAGGGATAATTATCAGTGAAAGGCCCATTCATTATTATTCAGCAACATTTCTACCACCCAAAGGATATCCGACTACTCAATTTTCTATGCTTGAAGCAGAAGATGTTGGACTTTTTAAATTTGATGTTTTGAGTCAACGGGGCTTGGGCAAAATTAGTGATTGTCTAAAAGTAATTAAATACAATCAACCTGAAAGTTTACCACATGACATTCATGATGTGAATTACTTCAAAACAGATGAAAAAATTAAGAAGTTATTGTTGAATGCGCAGGCATTAGGATGTTTTTACGTTGAGTCTCCAGCTATGCGTATGTTGATGACAAAACTAAAAGTTCAATCTTATCTGGAACTAGTAGCGGCAAGTTCTATCATTCGGCCTGGTGTTTCTCAATCGGGAATGATGCGAGAGTATATTTTACGACATTTGAATCCCCAACGAAGAAATCATGTAGATCCTATTTTATTGGAGATCATGCCCGAAACCTACGGCGTGATGGTGTATCAAGAAGATGTGATTAAAGTAGCACATCATTTTGCGGGTTTATCGCTGGCTGAGGCAGATGTTTTGCGAAGAGGAATGTCAGGAAAATTTCGTTCGAAAGAGGAATTACAACACGTTCGCACAACTTTTTTTACAAAATGCTTATCACTTGGACATAGTAGTGAATTAACAGCTGATGTCTGGAGACAAATTGAAAGCTTTGCTGGATATGCTTTCTCAAAAGGACATTCTGCTTCCTATGCCGTTGAAAGTTATCAGAGTCTTTATTTGAAAGCATATTATCCGTTGGAATATATGACTGCAACAATCAATAATTTTGGTGGATATTACCGAACCGAAGTATATGTTCACGAAGCTAGAAAGTGCGGTGCAATTATAGAGCCCCCCTGTATCAATGAGGGAAGTTTTGAATGTATCCTGAAAGGAAATCGGTTAATTTTAGGATGTATGCTTATCGATAGTATTGAAGTAAAAGTAATTTCTGTCATTTTCAAAGAGCGTTCAAAAAACGGACTTTTTAACGATTTTGATGATTTCACAAAACGAGTAGAAATTCCTCTGGAGCAATTGATTTTACTAATTCGGATTGGTGCTTTACGAACTTTTTCAGAAAAAAAGAAGAATTTGTTATGGAAAGCTCATCAATACCATCAAAAAGATCCAATAAGTAAACAACGATTAACATTATTTGAGGAAAAGCCGATACAATATTCTTTGCCGTTGTTAGAAGAAGTGGAATTAGAAGCGGCATTTGAAGAGATAGAATTGTTGGGTTTTCCTTTGCGAAATCCTTTTGATCTCATAGCTGACTCTTTTGAAAAACAAATTTTTTCTGATTCTATACAAGAGTATTTGGGTCAACGAATTGAAGCTTTAGCTTATTTAGTCACAATTAAAAGATCTATGACAAGTAGCAGGGAGCCTATGTTTTTTGGAACATTTATGGATGTAAAAGGGAATACACTCGATACGGTTCATTTTCCTGAATCAGGAAGAAAATATCCATTCCGAGGAAAAGGCATTTATCGTCTAAAGGGAATTGTTACCGAAGAGTTTGGATTTTATACACTTGAAGTAGGGGAGATGTATAAAGTTTCGTTGATGGAGGATCTAAGATATAGTGATTAGTATGGTGGATGATCGGGTTTGTTATTAAGAATCTTTTCAATCTCGGCTGATATTTCTTCAGTGATAATGGTTGAATAATCAAGTGACTTTAAATTTTCTTTTAATTGTTCCTCCTTGCTTGCTCCGAGTATTACAGTGCTCACATTTTTGTTTGACAAACACCATGCGATACTTATAATCGGAAGAGAAATCCCAATCCGTTCAGAAAGCAGTGCTAATTTTTGCACTTTTTCAAGCCGTTCTAAAGTTGTGTTTTTTTCTTTTAACCAATCCAATCCTTCCATGCCTAAACGTGTATCAGAAGGGAATTTATCATTGTATTTTCCAGAAAGTACACCACTTGCTAAAGGAGACCAAATTGTCGTACCCAAACCAATAGTTTCATAGATTTGACTAAATTCAACTTCGACTTTGTGCCGAACAAACATGTTATACTCAGGTTGTTCTACGATTGGTCCAATTAAATGATTTTGTTTGGCAAACATGTGTGCTTCCATGATTTCTTGTGCGCTCCATTCAGAAGTTCCCCAATACAGTATTTTTCCCTGCATAATGAGTTGATGCATACTCCATACTGTTTCTTCAATTGGAGTTGTTTTATCAGGTCTATGACAGAAAAATAGGTCTAAATAATCTAATTGAAATCGCTCTAATGCCTGCTCGCAAGCTTCAACTATGTGTTTTCTATTCAATCCTTTTTGAGTGGGGTATTTACCACCGGAACCAAAGAAAACTTTACTACTTACGATGTATGAATCACGAGACCAATTTACTTTTTTAAGAATTTTGCCCATAACTATCTCGCTTTGTCCACGAGCATAAATTTCAGCATTATCGAAAAAGTTAATTCCATTTTCGTATGCGATTTCCATGAGACGTTGAGACGTTTTATCCTCGATTTGTTTCCCGAATGTTAGCCATGACCCAAGGGAAAGTCGACTTATTTGTAATCCAGATTTTCCCAAATTATTGTATTCCATTTATTTCTGTGTTGATGAACAAACAATGGTTGTTCTTTTAATGTTCGTTTTGGCTATGGCCGAGAAACCACCAATAACATCCTTAACTTTGTCGTAACCTCTGGATTTTAGGATAGACGCTGCGATGATACTTCGGTAACCACCAGCGCAATGTAAAATGAATGGATCATTTTTTGGGAATTCATTCATTTGTTTATTTATGAAATCAAGCGGAACATTCGGAACACCTTCAATGTGTTCCGCGCCATATTCACCTGGTTTTCTTACATCAATAATCGTCGTATTATTATTCATTTCTTTTTTCAGTTCTTCCGCAGAAATTCGTTCAATAGAATCTATTTTTTTTCCTGCGGCAATCCATTTTTCAATACCGCCCTCTAGATACCCCAAAACATTATCGTAGCCGACTCTGGAAAGTCTTCGTATTGTTTCCTCTTCTTTTCCAATCTCCGTTACGACCACAATTTTTTGTTTTACATCCGGAATGAGTGTTCCTACCCAAGGAGCAAACTGCCCTTCTAGGCCTATACTTATGCATCGTGGAATAAATCCTTTTGCAAAATCTGAAGCATTTCTTGTATCCAAAACGACAATGTCATCTGAATCATTTAAAATTGTTTCGAAGGTTTGAATTGACAAAGCATTTAATCCTCGTTTTAGAATTGAATCGTATTCGTCATAACCTTTTATATTCATTGCGACATTCATTCCGAAGTATCCCGGAGGCGGAAGTAAACCATCTGTTACCTCTGTTATAAACTCTCTCTCCGTCATGTCTTCACGAAGAGCATAATTTGTTTTTTTCTGATTACCGAGTAAGTCAAATGTTTCCTTTGACATGTTTTTTCCACAGGCACTACCGGCGCCGTGCGCTGGATAGATTATTACATCATCGGGTAGCGTGAGTATTTTACTTCTTAATGAATGAAATAGATGCCTTGCTAAATCCTCCTGAGTAAGTGAATTTGCTTTTTGGGCCAAATCCGGTCGTCCAACATCACCAATAAATAACGTATCACCCGAGAAAAGAGCAGTTTCTTTTCCAGTTTCATCAAATAAAAGATAACAAGTTGATTCCATGGTATGACCGGGAGTATGCAAAACTTTGATTGATAATTTTCCAAATTTTATTATTTCTCCGTCTTTGGCCTTATATACGGGATATAATGGATTTGCAGTCGGACCAAAGACAATTGTGGCTCCTGTTTTCTTTGCTAAATCGATATGACCACTTACAAAATCTGCATGGAAATGCGTTTCAAGAATAAATTTTATTCTAACATTGTCTTCCTTTGCTCTTCTCATGTAAGGTTCTGACTCTCTCAATGGGTCAATAATTACTGCTTCATTGTCTGAAACTAAATAATAGGCACCCTGAGCCAGACATCCTGTGTAAATCTGTTCAATTTTCATGTTACATTGTTAAAGTATCCACTTTCTTTGATTAAGTTTATCGTAAGTCTCAGTCCCTTGAATCACCGTTGCCCAAATAATACTTCCTAAGTAGATTCCTTTTGCTTTCGCTTTGTATTTTTTTAATTCAACTCTTTTTCTGTAGAACTTTGTAAAATTAATGTATATTGCCATGTGTGCTAAAAAAACGACCAAGCAAAAACGAGGTTTACCTTCGGTTAAAAATTTTATACCAGCAATACCGTCAAGAAGCATTCTAAAAAAAAGTTTGGGAATTAAATAACCGGGGTGGTTTTTGATTAACATGTACAAGTTATTTCTAAAATTAAGGTACAATTTAGTAGGTGATTCGTACCCTAAAGTCCCACCACCGAGATGAAATACTTCGGATTGAGGGACAACCAGAAAGCTCTTACCGCTTTTTTGAATTCTCCAGCAAAGGTCGATTTCCTCCATGTGAGCAAAAAAGTCGGCATCAAAACCATTCATTTCTTTAAATACCGAATTTCGAATCATAAAAGCGGCACCCGAAACCCAAAAGACATAATCAGTGTTGTCATATTGTCCTGAGTCCTTTTCACAGTGCTTTAAAATTCTTCCTCGGCAAAACGGAAAATAATCCTTGTCCAAAAAACCTCCGCATGCCCCGGCGTGTTCAAATTTATCTTTCTCTAAATATGATTTGATTTTTGGTTGACAACCCGCGATATTGCTATCTTCCATACTTTTCAGTAATGGGTTGAGCCAATTGTTTGTTACCTCAACATCACTATTCAATAATACAACAAATTCTTCGTGAATGGATTTCATACCCTCATTGTAACCTTGCGCAAATCCGTAGTTAACGAAATTTTTAATAATTTTAATTTGTGGATAATTCTTTTGAAGAAAAGAAATTGAATCATCTTTAGAGGCATTATCAATTACATAAATGACCGCTTGCTCAGAATGTTTTATTACAGAAGGAAGAAAGGTTTCAAGATGATTCCTACCATTGTAATTTAATATTGCAATCGCAACGTTTTCCACTAGTATTGTCTAAATAAATCGTTACTATATCCGCCGAAATGATCTTGGTTGAATAAATTTGGATTATCCACAGAACCATTAACCGTATTTCTTTTTGAAAGCACAGCCTGCCATCCTTGGTTTTTCGGTTCGCCAAGCATATCTGAGTGTAGTAATCGATAGGCATTATTTGTTAAATCAGGATTATAAAAAATAAAACGTTTATTACTAAAGCGTTCTATTTTATTGTATTGCCAGATTTCATAAGGATATTCAGATGGTGAGGTTTCTCTTTGGATAATATTGGTTGGAGCACCATATTTTAGGTAGACTCTTCCCCTATCTGTTTCATAACCATCTTGAAAATTAGTTGAAAACAATTTTTGGACGAAAAGTACCTGTTGTTTGTATGACATCCAACCTTCGTATGGATTTGATGGACTCGTTTTAAGCCAAAATCCTTGAATGTGTTTTCGCGCGATTTCCTTATTCTTATTTTTTAAGGACGAAATAATATTTAGAATTTCACTTTGTTTTGCAATAGGAATCAAACTTTCGAGAAAATACTCCAGACTATCATCAGTAATCGAATTTTGAAAAGCGGGATCAAGCACTAAATCGTCTAAATTTAAATTTTGATCGAGCATATTTGTTCTCTCGAAAAAGTATGATTGCGAGAAATACTCCTTTTTAGATCGATCTAATATCGTATAAACTAGTTCATATTTACCAGTCGGTAAATCAATAATTTCAACTCCTTTAATAATTGGAACAATAGGTGCTTTAACATACTTTGAAAAATATTCATAATCAAATAATTCTTCTGAGGTTTCGGTATTTCTTAAAATTTGTTTTACCAAAAAAATACTATCGGTTAACTCAGTCGAGTTATACACTTCAAAATATACAGGAACTTTAATCAACTCACTTGGGTAATAATTCGATAGTCTTGGTAGGATATAAAGTCCAGATTTTGTGAAGTTTGAATTATCATTCGATTTTCTTGCAAATTCGACAACTTCTAAATCAGATATTGAGATATTTTTACTAAAATCTTTTACTACAAGCTCGCTTTCCGCCTTGAGGGCCTTGGATTTGTCATCCATTACATCAGTTATTTCTATTTTAAAATCATATTTACCAGGATTAATTGCAAAACGGACAATATCACAGAAATCTTCAACGATACTATCTCTCATTATCGGCGACTCTAAAACATAAACGTTAGAAAAAACGGATGAATCTTTTTGTGATATATTTAATCTAACTGCAATTTTTCCTTGTAAACCTTCGGCTTTTGCTTCATATTTTACGGTAGAAGCGACAAATTGGATGTATAATTCGATATAATTTCCAATTTGAGGTTCGAAAAATTGTTTTGTATCAAGGTATGCTTTTAATTGGCCAAAATAGTGAAAGGAAAGTAGAAAAAATGTCAATAAAAGGCCTGATTTCATAACTTAAATATAAACAATTTAAAAATCATTATCAATAATAGAACGCAATTTTTGACTCAGTTGTCTATTGTATGTTTCAATGAGATACTTAATATAATTTGGGGTGCATTTAGAAATGCACTTTGAGTAATGTTTTAATCTGTGTTCAATGTGATCTTGTAATAATTTAATCAGCTTCATTGCCTCATCCATATCTGCGGCTTTTTCAGCAATTACTTCAGCATGATTTTCCATACTTTGATCAATCGATATTCTTCCTTTACTGCCATTGTCAATTGCGAAGTAATAAGCATCAGCAATGCTAAAAGACTGAAGTTTTTCTACATTTAGGATATCCTTAAAATGTCGTGGAAATTCATATTCAACTTCAAATTGTAAGTCCTCTAGCTCAGATACACGCGACTCTAAAAAACGATCAGGAAAGCGAAATGCATCATGCCAGTTGATATAGTCTTGCCAAAAACCAAATCTTCTCACATTATTTCCTAAGTCGATTATTTTAAAATCACTTTTTTTAGGCAGGCGTCTTGAACCTCTTCCGATCATTTGATGATAAAGGGTTAATGATCTTGTTGCGCGATTTAAAATAATGGTTTGAACTGAGGGTTCATCAAAACCAGTAGTTAAGATTCCGACTGAAGTTAAGATTGCATTGGGGGTTTCTTTAAACCATTTTACAATTTCTTTTCGATCTCGATCACTGAATGTAGAATCGAGGTGCTTGATATTGTATTTAAGTTTTTTGAATGTCTCTTCAACCTTTCGTGAGGTTTCAATTCCCGCATTAAAAATCAAAATCTTTTCATCCTTTGCTATTTCCTCATAGGCAAAAACTAGTTTTTCTTGCATAAAAAAATTGCCGTAAACAGAGTCCATGCTATTTACGGTAAAATCTCCATGAGTACCAATCTTAAGACCTTGTAAATTCACGTCATAGGTATATGTTTTTCCATCTGCCAAGTATCCTTTTTCAATAAGTCCTGATATACTTTCTCCAACAACAAGTTTGTTGTAATTGTCGCGAAGCGGAAGTGCTTTGTTACTGCTTAAAGGAGTTGCTGTTACACCGAGGATATTACAACCATCGAAGAATTGAAATAATTTTCTAAAACTGTTGTAATGAGCTTCGTCAACAATTACTAAACCGATGTTTTGTAAAAATTGGTTATTTTCATTGAGGCGGTTGTGTAGAGTTTCAACCATGGCAATAAAGCACAAATATTCGTCTTGATCAGGTAGAGATTTAACTTCTGAGTTGATTATTTTTGATTGAACACCCCGAGTATCTAACTGTTTTGAGGTTTGAATAGATAATTCAATACGATGAGTTAGGACAAGTACTTTTTTATTCCATTCTTGAATGTATCGTTTTGTTAGCTCAGAAAAAATAACTGTTTTTCCACCACCAGTGGGCAATTGATACAATAGATTAAAAGAATTGCCATTTTCACGCAACTCATTTAAAATTGAAATCACAGTTGATTCTTGGAATGGATAAAGCTCCTTCGCCTCATATAAATCAAAATCTATCATTCCTACTTTTCAAAAATTGGACCTCAAAGATAAGGTCTTTTCGTGAAATCAGATAAATAATAAAAAAATGATTTTTAATTTTTTAAAGAAGGCCTTTATTTCTCAAAAATTCATCCAGTGATTCTATGTCAGAAAATAGGACTTCACGCGCTTTACTTCCTTGAAATGAGCCAATGATGCCCATTGCCTCAAGTTGATCTACAATTCTTCCAGCTCTATTGTATCCGAGTTTTAATTTTCGTTGAAGTAAGCTGGCTGATCCTTGTTGACTAATTACCACGATTCGTGCTGAATCTACGAACATGGAATCTATTTCAGAAAGGTCATAATCTCCAACACCTTCGCCTTCTTCGCCGTGATACTCTGGAAGTAATAAAGCTTCTGGATAAGCTCTTTGAGATCCAATAAACGCACAAATTTCCTCAACTTCATCCGTATCAACAAACCCGCATTGTAAGCGTAAAATTTCTGAACCTGCGGATATCAACATATCTCCACGGCCAATTAACTGATCAGCGCCTGATGCGTCTAAAATGGTACGGGAGTCAATTTTTGAAAGAACTCTAAATGCAATTCTTGCCGGAAAATTTGCTTTAATCATTCCTGTGATTACATTAACAGACGGTCGTTGTGTAGCAACAATCAAATGAATACCGATTGCACGGGCAAGTTGAGCGATACGGGCAATTGGGAGTTCAATTTCTTTTCCAGCTGTCATTATTAAATCTGCAAATTCATCGATTAAAACAACGATATAAGGTAAATATCGATGACCATTCTCAGGGTTAAGCCGCCTTTTAATGAATTTCTCATTGTATTCCTTAATTGTTCGAACTCCAGCTTCTTTAAGAAGTTCGTAGCGTTCATCCATTTCGGTGCATAAGGAATTAAATGTGGGTACTACTTTCGATGTGTCAGTAATTATTGCATCTTCTTCACCAGGTAATTTGGCAAGAAAATGACGTTCAATTTTATTGTAAAGGGTTAATTCTACTTTTTTCGGATCAACAAGTACAAATTTAATCTGTGCAGGATGTTTTCGGTATAAAATAGAAATTAAAATTGCATTTAATCCGACGGATTTTCCTTGTCCTGTCGCACCAGCAACCAATAAATGAGGCATTTTTGTCAAATCAAACACATAGGTTTCATTGGTAATGGTTTTTCCGATGACAACAGGTAATTCACCGTCATAATTTTGAAATTTTTCAGAAGCGATAAGTGATCTCATACTTACCATATCAGGCTTTGAGTTGGGAACTTCAATACCAATGGTTCCCTTTCCCGGAATAGGTGCAATTATCCGAATTCCTAAAGCACTTAAACTAAGTGCAATATCATCTTCAAGATTTTTGATTTTTGAAATGCGAACTCCCGGAGCAGGAACGATTTCGTATAAAGTTACTGTAGGTCCAACGGTTGCTTTAATTTTGGCAATATCAATTTTGTAATGCGAGAGTGTTTGAACTATTCGATTTTTATTTGTTTCGAGTTCCTCTTTATTAATATTAACTACCCCTCCACCAAAATCTTTCAATAAATCAATTGATGGTAAGGTATAATCAGATAAGTCCATTTTTGGGTCATACTCACCGTATTCTTTCAGCAATTTTTCGGCGTTTGATAATTCTTCATGAATTTCACTCTCAGTAACTATGTTGTTCGCTGTTGCATCGGGCTCATTTTCGGGTATATTTATTTCAAAATCATTATTTGATTCATCCATATCAGAGGAATCGTTGATTTCCATCTCTAGTTCATTTTCATCTTCCTCAAAATCAATGGTTTCCGAAATGTATTCGTTTTCTATCTCTTCATCTTGAATAGGATTAATTATTTTAAAATCATCATTATCATATTTATTTGAAATAATTGTATCATCTGTCTCAGGGGGTTGAACTTTATTTGCCTTTCTATCTTGAAGAAAAGAAAATAGTGCAGAATAATTTGGATTGAAAAGAACAGTAATTAAAACGAATAAAGAGGAAAGATGTAGGACAATCGTTCCGAAACTTCCGATTGTGAGATTTAGCCACTGATTTGCGTAAAATCCAACACTACCTCCAAGATAATTAATAGAGTATGAAAAATATCCTAGAAATAACGAAGTCCAAAAAGTAAGTAATATGGTATTAACCGAGGTTTTGAGAAGAGGAAGTATCGATTTATCAAAAAGTATTTTAACACTAATAAGAAATAGAATGAAGCAAATAGCAAAAGATGATATACCAAACAAACCGTATATAAAAACATGTGAAATCCAAGCCCCAAACTTTCCGAGCCAGTTATCAACAGGAATATTTTCGCTCAAAAAAATGAAATCATAAAATGACTTATTTAAAATTCTATCTTGATCCTTCTGCCAGGTAAAAAGGTAAGATAGACATGAAACAAATATGAAAAGGGAGGAAATTATTAGGGAAGTACCTAAAACAATTTTTATTTTTTTAAAATCAAACTTCAATTCTGAAGACTTTCCTTGACCATGGTTTTTATTTTTTTTGCCAATGGTTTTCTCTTTTTTCTCACTATTCTTAGCTCGTTTTGATACACTTTCAAAGGCATCTTCAATTGTCGATTCTTGTTCAGGAATATATTCGTTTTCCGCCATACATGCAAATTGCCGATTACGAAATTAAAATTTGATTTAAAACTAAAACTTACTTAAAACTTAATGTTTGCACAAGGTTTTGTTAGCAAAGTCTAAAAAAAATAGTCAAATTAGCCTTGCTTACTTTGATTTTTGTAATCATTGATTTCATCAAGAAATTCAATATTTCCTTCAATGTAATTACCGATGACTACGATATTTGCCCCTGCATCATGTAATTTACGAATATTTGAAATTGATTTTACACCACCTCCAACGATTAAAACGGTATCTAGTTTAGATATTCTTTTTATCACAGATTTTGGGATAATTCTTCTTGCTCCACTTCCTGCTTCTAAATAGGTTACGGTATGCCCCAAGAGTTTACCGGCAAGAGCCGTTTTGAATATTAGATTTGGATTTTCAATTGGAATAGGTTTTGTTTTACTGACCTTTGAGACACTACTTTGGGATAATCCGTCAATCAATAGGTAAGAGGTTGCGATACATTCGAGTTTCATTCGATATATTTTTTCAGCGGCCTCAATTTGGCTCTCAATTAAATAATAAGGATTTCTTCCAGAAATTAGACTCAAAAAAAGTATCGCATCAGCCTTACTAGATACTTGATCTGGTGAGCCAGGAAAAATAATAATGGGTTTTTTGAAATGTTTTTTAAGGATTTTAAGTGTACTTTCTATTTGTATATTATTCGATGTGCTTCCTCCTACAAATAAAAAGTCTACTTGGCATTCACTTATTTTTTTTGAAAATTCCTCGAAGTTTAAGTCCTTTTCAGGGTCTATCAAGATAGCGATAGAATTTTTTGCCTCCTGAATTAGTTTTTGAATTTTAATTTTCACTTGTGGTATTGAAGACGATTATATTATTGTCGAATTCAAAGGTATTAAATTCAATTTTTTTAGTAGGTGTTTTTGTCCGAAAACCGATCCATTTATTAAGTTCTAACTTTTTTACTCTTAAATCATTTTTTAGGTTGAGAGTTTTATCATCATACAATTTAATAAGTGCCTCCTTGATTCCCCAAATTTTTATTTTATCCGATAAAGAATCGATAAAACTCGCCTCCTCTTTATCGTGAATAAATCTTGTTTCAATTCTTGTAATACGGGCGGTAATTTCTTCAATATCTAGGCCAATATTAAAATTAAAATTCCAGGCAATGCCAATTAAGCTTTTACTGTGACTAATTGAAATGTAGGCTCCTTTATCAAGACGTGGTTTGCCATTATTATTATACTTAAGAGTGTAATTGGGTAAGAAATTGGAAATCAAAAATTTCACACCTTGTATTTCAATAAATCGATCTGATACTTCTCGAATTTTTAGATCTTTTTCACGCACAAAGAAATCTTTGCATTCATCTTTTCTGATAAAGGCAAAATTTACATTATCAACTGAAAAGTGCGTTGTATTCATTTTTCAAAACTAATACATCACAGTTTGTTTGCCAACAATTTTATTAAAAACATATCTTTTTTTACTTTTATTTTAAGGTAGGATATATTTTTTTTATATTTACCCTCTGAATTTGTGCTATTTTGTCAAATCCAAAAATGCTTTTATGATTAAAAAAATTATTCTTTCTGTTGTAATTGTTTTACTGACAATTACTTATTCATTTTCTCAAACAGGTCTTGGAATTGTAAAAGGTTCTGTAATTGATGAAAAGACAAAAACCGGACTTGAGTTTTGTAAAGTTTTATTAATCTTAAACGGATCAACAAAGGCTGGTGCAACGACAGATGAAAAAGGTGAGTTTCAAATAAACAGCGTTAACCCTGGAACATATGATGTTGAAGTCAGGAGTAGTGATGGATATCAACCATTCAAACTGACTGGTTTCAAGGTAATTGGGGATAAAATCTCTTTTTTAGATAAAATTGAGATGAGCAAACCAAAAGATGTCAAGGAGCTCGAGGAATTTAAAATTGTAATCTATAAAGTACCGCTAATTGATAAGGACGGGGGATCATCAGGAGGTACGGTGACGAGGGAGGATATAGGAAGGCTACCGGTACGTTCGGCTGCCGGTGTTGCGCAAACTGTTGGTGGTGTGAACTCCAATGAAGGAAGTGGTGAAATTTCTGTTCGTGGAGCTCGTCCAGATGGCACTTACTTTTACATTGATGGTATAAAGGTTCGTGGTTCATCAAACTTACCAAAGTCGGCCTTAGAAGAAGTTTCTGTCATTACGGGAGGAGTTCCGGCAAGTTATGGTGATGTTACTGGAGGTATTATTGCGGTAACAACTCGAGGTCCATCAGCAAAATATTTTGGAAGTATTGAAGCGGTAAGTTCGGGTGTTTATTTTAAAGGCTCCGACCCGAATGGTTATGATGGGAAAGTTTTCGGTTTGGATAAATTTGGTTATAACCTTTTTGAAGGTATGTTATCAGGTCCAATATTGATGCAAAAAGATTCAACCGGAAAGAAAACCAAAGCTTTATTGGGTTTCTTGGCCTCTGTCAATTACACGAATGAGTTGGACAATCGTCCGTTAGCGGGTGGTAGCTACAGAGTTAAAAAAGAGGTTCGAGATGATTTGTTAGCTAATCCATTGAGACCAACCTCAACTGGTTTTGGTACATTTCATAACGCTTTATTTCTGCGCCAGTCTGATTTTGAAAAAACTCCTTGGAGAATGAATTCGGGTACGAGTGTTTTATCCGGTCAGTTTAAGATTGATGTTAATACCGGGCCAACGGTGAATCTTACCTTTGGTGGTTCATTGAATTATGGCCAGGGAAGAAATTACAGCTATGGAAGTTCGTTACTAAATTTTTCGAATTATGGTTTTTATAAATCGTTAGATTGGAGAGTTTTTGGGCGCTTAACACAACGTTTTGTCAACAATTCTCAAGGATCTGCCTCTAAAATTAAGTCTGCAAATTACAATCTCATGGTTGACTATTCTCGTTCGACCGATGATTTTTATGATGCCAATCACAAATATAATATTTTTAATTACGGTCATGTTGGAAAATTTACAACAACTAGAAGACCTTCCTACGAATTTGATCCTGTTACTCAGACTTATATACACAATGGTTTTAGGGATGTAGAAGTTGCTTTTACTCCTTCGGAAACAAATCAAGCGTTAGCCGCTATTACTACACAATACTACGATATTTACGCGGGTAATCCAGAAGGAAGGTTTGAAAATTTATTCCAAATACAACAAGGAAATGCTTTGAGAAATGGTGATTCACCGTCTTCGGTTTATGGAATTTGGAGCAATATAGGTTCGCCTTATAATGGATTTGGTAAGTCTGAAAATAATCAGTTTCGTGTGACTGGTTCTGGTGCTGTTTCTATTGGAGATCATAATATCTCATTGGGTTTTGAATTTGAGCAGCGTGAGGATAGGGGTTGGACAAGTGGTGATTTTGGGCCAGTTGGTATTTGGTCCATTGCCCGTCAACTTGCCAACTTTCACATTCGGGAATTGGATTTAAATAGTGGTGTTTTATCAGATTCAGGTTCATTTAAGGCAATCACCTACCAAAGACTTAATTCAGGAAATGCATTCGCGTCAGGAATAAACGAGTATGGAGGTCAACAATTTAATGATAATCAATCCTTTTTTGATTACAATTTACGTCAGTACCTTTATGAACAGGGACTAATCTCTCAAAATGGAAGCGGCTATGATTTTATAGATATTGATAAATATGACCCAAACATATTTAAACTAAGTATGTTTTCTCCGGATGAATTGTTGAATCAAGGCCAATCATTTGTCTCATACTGGGGTTATGACCATACTGGAAAAAGAGTGAAAGGAAACACCGATATAAATAAGTATTTTAACGAATTTGATGAGAATGGCAATTACAAGCGTTTTGTTGGTGCATTTCAACCGGTTTACATGGCTGGCTACTTAATGGATAAATTTGCCTTTAGAGATATCGTGTTTAATGTTGGTGTTCGCGTTGATATTTTTGACGCCAATCAGCCAGTTTTGAAGGACCCGTATTTATTTTTTAATGCTCTTAGTGTCAAGGAAGCTAGAGCCTTGAAAGAGTCTGATCCAAATACCTACTCTTGGGTAAACTTACCCGAAGGGATGGGAGATGATTACATTGTCTATGTTAACGATGTTAATAACCCAACTGCTATTAATGGATTTCGTACGGGAATGAATTGGTTCAATTCAGTTGGTACGCCTGTTGAGGATCCAAAAGTGATAAGAGGATCAGCCGGAATTTCGCCATGGCTTGTTGATCCATCTCAAGAAAATCCAAACGAGACTGCTTTTGAGGATTATAAACCTCAAGTGAATGTTATGCCTCGTATAGCTTTTTCGTTTCCAATATCTGATAATGCATCCTTTTTTGCACATTACGATATCTTAACGAAAAGACCTACAACCGGTTTTAGATTTAATCCTTATGAATATCAATTTATTCAATCAAGAAATGCAATTATAAATAACGCGAACCTCAAGCCTGAAACAACGGTTGATTATGCACTCGGTTTCCAGCAGGTTCTATCAAAAACGTCTTCTCTGAAAATTGAGGCTTTTTACCGCGAACAGAGAAATAATGTACAATTAATAAATATGTTTGAGGCTTACCCTGCAACATATAGAACCTTTGGAAATCGTGACTTTGGAACTGTGAAAGGGTTGACCGTTTCTTATGATCTCCGTCAGACAGGAAATGTTCGATTGACCGCTGCTTACACTCTTCAATTTGCTGATGGAACTGGTTCAAATGCAACTACTGCGGCTGGTCTTGTTAATGCCGGTTTACCAAATTTGAGAAGTATTTTTCCATATGACTTTGACCAAAGACACGCCTTTAATATTTCTTTAGACTATAGATATGGAGAAGAAGATTATAATGGTCCAATTATAGGAGATTTCAAGGTTTTAAAAAATACGGGCTTAAATATTTTTACAAATATTAATTCTGGATCACCGTATTCAGCACAAACCTTTATCACAGATGAAGGAATAGGAAATTTAAATGCTGGATTAAATGGAACTTTAAATGGTTCGCGTTTACCATGGACATATCGCTTAGATGTACAATTAGACAGAACGTTCAACATTGAATTTGGGAAGGATAAAAATAAAGCGAAAGTTACTTATTTGAATGTTTATGTTCGTGTTACTAATTTATTTAATCAATTTAATGTGTTAGGCGTATACAGAGCAACAGGAAATTGGGATGATGATGGTTATTTGGCTGCGGCGGCAAGTCAGACATCAATTCAAAACCAAATAGATGAAGAAGCTTTCAGAGATTACTACGCAATGAAAGTACAGAACCCATTTAATATCAGTATCCCAAGAACCATTCGTCTAGGGATTAAATTTGATTTTTAATACGTAGAAAAAAGAAAAATATGAAAAAGCATTTAATTGCACTTTTAATTGGCATCACTTTCATTTCATCAGATGCTTTGGCCTATCTCGGGCCGAATGATAAAAGTAACAAACCTCAAAATAAGCCTAAGGGTGCAAATTGTAGTCCGGCAACGGCTAAATTATTCATGGAGTTTAACGACGTAAAGGCATTAATTGAACAGGGTGGTAGTATGTTTCAAAATAGACAAGCGGGAGTTGCGTCATATGAGATTCCAAAAAATAGTGGTCTTCACGTAATCTTTGCTGGGGCCCTTTGGATGGGGGGAACGGACGTTAATGGTCAGTTAAAACTTGCGGCTTTAAGGTATCGTCAGGGAAATGATTTTTGGCCTGGTCCACTTACTGTAAACCCTGGTTCAGGGACCTTTGATCCAGGTGCTCCTGTTGGTGATGATGCCACAAGAGATTTTGGTGAGGCCAATATAGATCCTGATCAATGTCTAGCTTATGATAAATTTTACACCATCAGGAAAGCTGAAGTTATTCGATTTAATATTTGGTGGGAATGCAATAACGGAATAGTCACTGAAGGATGCTCGGATATCACTCCTCCCACTAATGACGAATTAAATCGTATTTATGGATGGCCTGCGCATGGTGATGTGTCTCGAGGACAAGATTATTTTTTAGCGCCGTTTTATGATAGAGATGCGGATGGAAATTACAATCCCGATCAAGGTGATCATCCATGGTATGATGATATTCTAGGAAGGGATGATATTGAATGTGGTATTGATCGCCGGATTTCTTTGTTCGGTGATGAGACTCATTGGTGGGTATTTAATGATAAAGGAAATATTCATACTGAAACAAATGGAGATCCGATAGGTATGGAGATTCGCGCACAAGCCTTTTCATTTGCTACGAATGACGAAATCAATAGAATGACTTTTTATAATTATGAATTGATTAACCGCGGTACTCAAACACTTTATGATACCTATTTTTCGCAATATTTGGATGCGGATGTTGGTAACTACGCTGACGATTACACGGGTTGTGATGTTTCTAGAGGTCTGGGATATATGTACAATGGAGATTTAAATGATGAAAGTGACGGTGGTCGTCCAGGTTATGGTGAGAACCCCCCAGCTGTTGGATGTGATTTCTTTGAAGGACCTTATCAGGATGCCGATGGTGTTGACAATGTTGGGCCATACATTGATAATGCAACTCAAACTCTGATAACACCTACTGTGACTGATGCGCTTGCCAACGGCGGAATCGTATACAGGGGAATTGGTATTGGGTACAGTGATGGTATTATTGATAACGAACGTTTCGGTATGCGTCGCTTTACTTACTATACATCGACCTCTGCTTATCCATACAATGACCCAGGTCCTGCGGCTGAATATTACAACTTTATGAAGGGTAATTGGGCAAATGGTTCGCAAATGTTCTACGGAGGTTTGGGTTACACGGGGTCCAACGGAGTTTCATCAACAGAGTCAAGTTATATGTTTCCAGGATCATCTGATCCACTTCAATGGTCAACCAGTGGTCAGGATATGACGGGCGATTTTCCGGATGGATGGGATGAGTCAACAAATAATAACCCTCCCGGCGATAGACGTTTTGTGCAGTCTGCTGGTCCTTTTACTTTGAAGCCTGGAGCAATAAATAACATTACTGTTGGGATTGTTTATGGTAGAAGTACAGACGGTGGTTTAATGTCATCAGTAGAGGCTATGAAACGTGCCGATACAAAGGCGCAAGCGTTGTTTGATGCATGTTTTAAAATTTTATCTCCGCCAGATGCCCCTAAAGTGACAATACAAGAATTAGAAAATGAGTTAATTCTAATGTTGGAAAATCCTTCATCCTCCAATAACTATCAAGAAAATTACAAGGAATTGGATGAAATTAATATTCCTGATCCAACTGTTGACAGGTATTATCGTTTTGAGGGATACCAGATTTTTCAATTAAAAGATGATAAAGTGTCAGTAGCAGATATTTCCGATCCTACAAAGGCAAGACTCGTGGCACAATGTGATCTTAAAAATGACATTTCGCGACTAATTAATTTTGAATTTGATGAGGCTTTAGGATTTTCAGTTCCTGTTGAAAAAGTTGACGGTGAAAATAAGGGAATCCGTCATTCATTTAGGATAACGGATGATGCCTTCGCTCAAGGTCAGAGAACCTTAGTTAATCATAAAACATACTATTATGTCGCGATTGCATACGCTCACAATGAGTACGGTAAATATGATCCAAACGACCCGGAATTTTTAAATGGGCAAAAAATACCTTATATTTCATCGAGATTAAATTTTGATGGAACTGCAATTAGTGCATACGCTGCCGTTCCTCACAATCCAATTCCTGAGGCCGATGGTACAATGCAAATGATTGAATATGGGTCTTCTCCGCAAATCACTCGATTGGATGGATACGGCAATGGAAATCGATCTTTAGATTTTACTCCTTCCAC
>VGFL01000016.1 GCA_016868915.1 Bacteroidota bacterium
TTGCGGACAGTTCCATATTAACATTGAAGTCAACAAACCTGGGAAATATGGATGGAATTACGCGGGATCAAAACGGGAATTGGTATTTTACTGCATGGAGTAATAATTCATTGCTTAAAGTTGATGCGGCATTCGTAGATAATCCAATCCCTGTGCTATCAGGTTTAAGCAGTCCTGCAGATATCGACATAAATGCGACTGGGGATTCGATTGCTATTCCAAATTCAGGAACTGCAAACAATGTGGTATTCTATGAAGTTGAAAATTCAGCAGGTCAAAACGAGCTAGAACAGTCTGAGTATATGAAAGTATTCCCAAACCCAAGTGGTCAAAATGAATTTAATATAATACTTCAGGAACCGATAATTAATGGAACAATTCAACTAATCAATTCAAAAGGAGAAATTGTTTTGTCTTCTAGCGCTAATGGAACTATTTTTTCCTTAAATCCAGAGCATTTACCAAGCGGAACTTATCTAGTTGTGGTAAAAACCATCCATTCATCACTTCATTACAAGAAATTCATTATCATTCAATGATATTTTCATCATAAAGTGCCTTGATTTTAAAGTGTAGTAAATCAAAGTGTATGGCTAATTTATTTAATAAGTTTTCTGAGATTACTTTGTACCTAGAACAAAATCAATTTCATTAAAATATTCTTTAGCACAAACGTTTACGTTTTTCTTTTTGGGGTCAATTTTTATTTCTTTATTCGGACCGCTAATTTCGTTCCCGTAATCAGCTTCTTTAACTAAATGTCGTATTAAATTTTCATCAGAATCAAAGTAATATCGGTACTCATAGCTCCAGGTCTCCGCACCACCGGTAACAAATATGAAGAATATTTTTCCTTTTCTTTTGTATATAGAAACTTCCTGACCCCATTCGTATCCCAAGAAATTTCCCCTTATTAGTTCAAAATCTTCATTTAAATTGCAGGTTTTAACAATTTGTTTATAAGGAGAATGGTCACTTTCTTCAGATAATCCCCTCTCATAGCGAGTTTTACTTTTGGTTTTACAATTCTGCATACCTATTTTTTGTATTTCGCCATACCAAGTTCTAATTTGTTCAACTCTTTCTTCAACGGTTAATTCTGGTTCTTCGCTATCTTCGATTCGAGTTTTACCATCTAAATTTTTATTATTTATATCTGTTGTACTTACTTTTCTAGTATTTTTTTTTTCTGCGTTTTCAACTGAATCTCCCGTACATCCCGAAAATAATAATAATAGTAGTGTCATAGTAAGAAAGTTATTATTCATAATTCTTTATGTTTTGGTATTTATTTTTCAAAGATATCTTTATTTTTTAATAAAAATTTAAAGAAATTTAAACCACTTTTTTTTTTTTTTTTCGTAGAATGTGATTTGGATTCCATTAATTCTTGTTTTGAATGAAAAAGTTCTTACTTATACTTGTTGGTTTTTTATTTTCCTCCGGAGTTTATTTTTACTTCTTTTTTAAAAAAAATGATAGAAATAATAAAGCTATCTTAAAACAAAAAAAGGAGGTGAAGTTAAAGAATTTTATTTTACCTTATTTGGAGGATTCGACATTCATTTTTTCGTTGAATTATAGCTCAGACTCGCTGGACACCACTTCGCAAATTTATTTCTATCAAAAATATTCTGATGATTCAAACATACTTTGTTTTCGTGGTAATGCGCAACGTTCAAGATCTTCAATAGGCAAGCTAACTAGCAGTCCAAAAAAAATTCAAATAAAATGGAAATTTAAAACCGATATAGATCCTACTAGAACCCATTTAGGAGTATGGGGAGGTGGTACCGGATGGACAGGTCAACCATTATTTGTTCATTGGAAATCAGGGTCAAATTGGAGAAAAAATCTTCGTTCTTCATTTTATAATAGAAAGGAATTGAAAGAAGTTATAGTAGGGTCACTATGTGGTAAAGTCTATTTTTTGGAATTAGAAAATGGAATAGAAATAAGAAATCCCATAAGTATTAAAAATCCAATAAAAGGAACAATATCCATAGATCCAAGATTAAATGGTAATTTATATATTGGACAAGGAATTAAACATACAGAAAAATTTGGTAATTATTTTTATAATATGTTTACGGGTGATTTACTCAAGTATAATTCAGGTAATGATCAGTTTTCAAATCGATATTGGGGTGCATTTGATAGTAATCCCTTAATTGATGAAAAAAATCAAATTCTATTTTGGCCTGCTGAAAATGGATTAATATACAGATTTGATTTACAAAAATTAAATAAAGAGCCCATTAAATTTAGATATACAAAATTAAATAAACCTCATCAAGGAATTGAATCAAGTTTCGGGGCTTACAGAAACCTAGGTTATTTTTCTGATAATAATGGTAATGTTTTCTGTCTTAATCTAAAAACAATGAAACCAGTTTGGTATTTTGATAATTTGGATGATTCAGATGCTAGTATGGTAGTTGATATAATTGAGGATAAACCGTTTCTCTATATCGGAAATGAGGTTGATAAACAAGGCTTAAGCGGCAAGTCTTTTTTTAGAAAAATAGACGGTTTATCTGGAAAAGAAATTTGGAATATTGAACGAACTTGTTCAAGCAATATCGGTGGATCAAATGTTAATAATGGTGGAATTTTAGCTACTTGCTTGGTTGGAAAGGGAAAAGCAAGGGATCTTATAATTACTGTTTTTTCTAGATTAAATAATGATAATGGTGGAGAAATTGTTGCTGTGAATAAAGAAACAGGTAAAGAAATCTATTCTATAAAATTGAATTCGTATTCGTGGTCATCGCCTGTTGATGTTTATGACAAAGAAGGGAATATGTACTTTATTCATGGTGATGTATCAGGAAATTTAAATCTTTATGATGGAAAAACCGGTTTAGTAATAGATTCCATTGTTCTTGAGGGTGCAATAGAGTCTTCTCCAATTACCGTAGATAATAATCTCATAATTGGGACACGTGGCGGGTATATCTATAATATTTCAATCAAATAGCATACATATTTCCTAAATATTTTAACGTTGGTCAACTCAAAAGTTTATTGTTTTTTAAATACCTTTGTTACTTATTTTCATAAAGGAAAACATGAAAAAGATCCAAATGGTCGATTTAGGCTCTCAATACGAGAAAATAAAGCCTGCAATAGACTCAGCAATTACTGAAGTAATTACCAATGCAAATTTCATTAATGGTCAGGAAGTAATCAATTTTTCTGAGGATTTGAAGGATTATTTGGGTGTCAATAATGTTATTCCTTGTGCAAATGGAACCGATGCTCTTCAGATAGCGATGATGGCTCTCGATTTAAGGCCAGGAGATGAGGTGATTACACCTTCATTCACTTATATAGCAACAACTGAAGTAATAGCACTTCTTGGTTTAACACCAATTTTTGTCGAGGTAAATAAAGATACTTTTTGTATTGATATCGAGGCTATTGAACAGGCAATTACCCCAAAAACAAGGGCAATTGTTCCGGTTCATTTATATGGACAAGCGTCGGATATGAATGCAATTATGGCCATCGCTCGCAAACATAATTTATTCGTAATTGAGGACAATGCGCAAGCTATCGGATCCGATTATCATTTATCGGATGGAACGGTCGTTAAAACAGGAACAATTGGCGATATTGGATGCACTTCATTTTTTCCGTCCAAAAATCTTGGATGTTACGGAGATGGTGGTGCACTTTTCACAAATAATGATCAATTAGCAAAGAAAATTAAAATGATTGCCAATCACGGTCAAAGTAAAAAGTACTACCATGATGTTGTCGGATGTAACTCCCGTTTAGATACAATTCAAGCTGCAGTTTTACGTATTAAATTACGTCAATTAGATAATTATATTGATGCCAGAAGAGAAGTCGCTGATTATTACGATTCTATCTTTGGACCTATGAAAGGTGTGAAAATCCCATTTCGTTCGCATGACTCAAGACATGTTTTTCATCAATATACATTGACCCTTGATGGATTTGATAGGGATGCATTAAGTGAGTTTTTAGCTAAAAAAGATATTCCATCAATGATTTATTATCCAATTCCTGCACACCGTCAAAAAATGTTTGATTCTTTTGGAACCGCCTCATTGAATTTACCTGTAACAGATTGGCTTACAAAACGCGTTATTTCGCTACCAATTCATACTGAAATGCAGATTGAACAGTTAGATTTGATAACCAAAACGGTCGTTGAATATTTGAATAATTAGTAATCCTGAGCTAGTAGAAATGAAAAAAATTGCAGTTATTGGTACAGGGTATGTTGGTCTTGTCACAGGAACTTGTTTTTCTGAAACGGGAAATAATGTCATTTGCATTGATATTGATGAAAAAAAGGTTGCTTCACTAAGAAATGGTAAGGTTCCAATTTATGAACCGAATCTTGATGTCCTTTTTGAGCGAAATATTTCCTCAGGTAGATTGAAATTTACAACCTCACTTGAGGATGGAATTAAGGGTGCAGAAATTATTTTTCTTGCTTTACCAACTCCATCTTGTGAAGATGGATCGGCAGATCTATCTCATATTTTGGGTATTGCTAATGAATTGGGAAAAATCATTGAAGATTTTAAAGTTATCGTAAATAAAAGTACGGTTCCCGTCGGCACGGCTGAAAAGGTAACACAGGCGATTAAAAAAAATATAAAAGTTGATTTTGCTGTTGTTTCTAATCCTGAATTTTTGCGAGAGGGTTACGCTATTAGCGATTTTCAGAAACCTGAACGTATCGTGATTGGTACGACAGATGAGAGAGCTAAAAAAATAATGGAAAGTTTATACAAACCATTTGTTCGCCAAGGAAATCCTATTTATTTCATGGATGAAAAATCCGCAGAGTTAACCAAATATGCGGCTAATTCTTTTTTAGCGACTAAAATTACTTTCATGAATGAAATCGCGAATTTTTGCGAATTGGTCGGTGCTGATGTAGATAAGGTTCGAATAGGAATGGGATCAGACAGTCGAATCGGTAAACGATTTTTATTTCCTGGAATCGGTTTCGGTGGTTCTTGTTTTCCGAAAGATGTCCGGGCACTTTTTAAATCAGGTGAAGAAAATAATTTCTCTTTTGAAATTCTTGATGCAGTGATGCAGGTTAATCAAAAGCAAAAAACTATTTTATTTCCTAAAATAAAGAATTATTTTAGAGGAAATATTAAAGGCAAAAAGATTGCTATTTGGGGCTTAGCATTTAAACCTGATACAGATGATATTCGTGAAGCACCTGCACTTAACATGATCGATTTATTGCTTGAGGAGGGTGCGGAAATAATTTCATATGATCCTGCAGCAATAAATAATACTAAAAAATTATATGGTAATAAAATTCAATTTGCCCTAAACGAATATGATGTTTTAAAAAATGTTGATGCTTTGGTAATTTGCACGGAATGGGGCATATTTCGAAATCCTGATTTCAAAAGAATGAAAGAGTTGATGGAAGACACAGTTATTTTTGACGGCAGAAATTTATTTGACCTAGAAGAAATGAATGGCAAAGGGTTTTATTATAATAGTATTGGTAGAGAAAGTTTAGAAGTTAAATGAAACGAATATTAATAACAGGAGCCGCAGGATTTTTAGGGTCTCATCTATGTGATCGTTTCATTCGCGATGGCTACCATGTTATTGGTATGGACAATCTCATCACGGGTCGGTTGAAAAATATTGAACATTTGTTCTCCCTTAAACAATTCGAATTTTATAATCATGATGTTTCAAAATTCATTCATGTATCGGGAAAAATTGACTATATCTTGCATTTTGCTTCTCCTGCAAGTCCCATTGACTACCTAAAAATTCCAATCCAAACCTTGAAGGTGGGTTCTCTTGGTATTCACAATTGTCTGGGTCTGGCAAAAGTAAAAGAGTCAAAAATTCTTGTTGCTTCAACATCAGAGGTATACGGTGATCCTACCGTGCATCCTCAGACTGAGGAATATTGGGGAAATGTTAATCCGGTTGGACCTAGAGGAGTTTACGATGAAGCAAAACGTTTTCAAGAGGCAATTACGATGGCATATCATAATTTTCACGGAATTGAAACGCGAATCGCTCGAATTTTTAATACATATGGACCAAGAATGCGTTTAAATGATGGTCGCGTCTTACCTGCTTTTATTGGTCAGGCTCTTAGAGGTGAGAATTTAACTGTTTTCGGAGATGGTTCGCAGACCCGATCTTTTTGTTATGTGGATGATTTAGTCGAGGGCATAGTGCGACTTTTGCATTCAGATTATGCTCAACCAGTAAATATTGGGAATCCTTGTGAAATAACGATTTCACAATTTGCTGAGGAAATTATAAAGTTAACTGGTGCAAATCCCAAAATTATATACAAGGAATTACCTGAAGATGATCCAAAACAGAGACAGCCTGATATTTCAAGGGCAAAGAGTTTATTGGGTTGGGAACCTCAAATTGATAGGGCTGAAGGATTGAAACGAACGTATTTATATTTTCAAACACTCACTAAAAAAGAATTAGAAGAAATAGATCACATCAATTTTGAAAAATTTATTATAAAATAATGGGGTATTTTGCACACGAATCAGCTTTTATTGATGAAGGCTGTACAATTGGAGACGGAACAAAAATTTGGCATTTTTCACATATTATGTCAAATTGTATACTTGGCGAAAATTGCAATATCGGTCAGAATGTTGTAATATCTCCTGACGTTGTTCTCGGTAAAAATGTGAAAGTGCAAAATAATGTATCTATTTATACAGGGGTGACATGCGAGGATGATGTTTTTTTAGGCCCGTCAATGGTTTTTACCAATGTTTTTAATCCTAGAAGTAGTGTTAATAGGAGAGGACAATACATGAAAACTAGAGTGAAAAAAGGTGCAAGTATTGGAGCAAATGCAACAATTGTCTGTGGATATGATATAGGCGAATTTGCATTTGTTGGAGCCGGATCTGTTGTAACCAAAAACGTTCCTGATTTCGCTTTAGTTGTTGGTAATCCTGCGCGGCAAATTGGTTGGATGAGTGAGTTTGGTCATCGATTAAATTTTGATGAAAAGGGAATTGCAATCTGTTCTGAGTCTCAGGATAAATATGAATTAATCGAAAATATTGTTAGAAAAATTTGATATGGGTAATGATGCTAAAATAAAATTTGTAGTTGTTGGAGCCGGACATATCGGAAAGCGACATGCTGAAATGATTCGTCGAGACGCCGAGGGTGAATTAGTTGCAATGGTTGATATTCGATCAAAAGAGGAATGCGGTGCCGATGCGTTTGATGTCCCATTTTTTAAAACTTTTGAAGATTTATTGAAATCGGATCTTGAATTTGAGGTTGTAAATATTTGCACTCCGAACGGGCTGCATGCTGAACAATCTCTACAAGCCCTGGAGGCCCTTAAACACGTCGTTTGTGAAAAACCAATGGGTTTGACCAAAAGCAGTTGCGAAGATTTGATCTTTAAATCCCTACAAGTTTCAAAACAAGTATTCTGTGTGATGCAAAATCGGTATTCTCCTCCATCTGAATGGATTAAATCAATTATCTCTGATGGTATTTTGGGTGAAATTTATATGGTTCAGTTGAATTGCTATTGGAATCGAGATGACCGCTACTACAAAGTGGGGGGTTGGAAAGGAACAAAAGACCTTGATGGCGGAACTTTGTTCACTCAATTTTCACATTTTATCGATATTATGTATTGGTTGTTTGGTGATATTGACAATATACAAGGAAAATTTGCTGATTTTAACCATCAAACCTCAACTCATTTTGAAGACTCGGGTTTTGTAAGTTTTGATTTTGTTAACGGAGGGATGGGAAGCTTAAATTATTCAACATCAGTGGCTAATCAAAATTTAGAATCATCAATGACGATCATTGGAGAAAATGGTAGTGTAAAAATTGGTGGTCAATATATGAATGAAGTCGAGATATGTAATATTTCGGGATATGAAATGCCTGTATTAAAAGAGTCAAATCCTGCAAACGATTACGGTCCTTACAAAGGATCAGCTGCAAACCATAACTATATAATTTCCAATGTCATTGATACATTGAAAGGTAGAACTTCTCCGACAACAAATGCCCTGGAAGGATTGAAAGTAGTAGAAATTATTGAACGTATTTACAAAGTAAGAAACGAGCAACTAACATACACAAAATAATATGAGTAACCTTATTTACGATCGTTTAATTAATAAAGAGGCAAAACTTGCTGTAATTGGTCTAGGTTATGTGGGCTTGCCTATAGCACTTGAGTTTGCGAGAAAAATTAGAGTTATTGGATTCGATATAAATCAATCTAGAGTTGAGATGATGAGAAATCAGGTTGATCCTAGCAATGAGCTGGAAGCTAAAGATTTTGATTTCTGCGATATTCATTTCACTGCAGATATCAACGATTTAAAGGATGCGTGTTTTTTTATTATAGCCGTCCCTACTCCAATAGATGTTTCAAATATGCCTGATTTAAAGCCATTATTGAGTGCAAGTAAAACTGTTGGTCAAGTTATGAAAAAGGGAGATTATGTCGTTTACGAGTCAACAGTTTATCCAGGATGTACAGAAGAAGATTGTATTCCTATTTTAGAGGAAAACTCAGGTTTGAAATTTAAATCGGATTTTAAGGTAGGTTATTCTCCTGAACGTATCAATCCGGGAGATAAGCAACACACACTTCAAAATGTTATCAAAGTTGCTTCCGGATGTTGTACCGAATCTCTCGAACAAATTGCTAAAATATATGAATTGGTTGTTGAGGCCGGAGTACATCGTGCTCCATCAATCAAGGTGGCTGAAGCTGCAAAAATCATTGAAAATACTCAGCGGGATGTGAATATTGCCCTGATCAATGAATTATCCATTATTTTTAATAAGTTAAAAATAAATACGTTTGACGTTTTAGAAGCGGCAGGAACGAAATGGAATTTTTTAAATTTTCGTCCAGGGTTAGTTGGAGGTCATTGTATAGGTGTAGACCCTTATTATTTAACCCATAAAGCTCAACTAGCGGGCTATCATTCAAGAGTTATAAATAGTGGACGTTATGTGAATGATTCGATGGGATTTTACATAGCAAAGCAAACGGTAAAAAAAATAATTGCACAAGATAAAATTATTCAAGAATCGAAGGTTTTGATTATGGGAGCCACATTTAAGGAGGATGTTAGTGATATCCGAAATTCTAAGGTTATCGATATCGTAAATGAGCTAAAGTCTTACCAAGTGCAAGTTGATATAGTCGATCCACATGCTAATTCTGACGAAATGCAGCTTGAATATGGAATCCCATTAATATTCCATGTATCGAATAATTATGACGCTATAATTGTTGCCGTAAATCACAAAGAGTACATTGGATTCAATGAGGCGTATTTTAAAAATTTATTAAAAGATGGTATAGGGACTTTAATAGATGTAAAAGGCATTTATAAAGATAAAATTAAAGAAATAGAATATTGGAGTTTGTAATGGAGGCATACAATAAACGGATTTTAATAACAGGAGGAGCGGGATTTATTGGTTCGCATGTTGTACGAAGATTTCTTAAAAGATACCCAGACTACTTAATAATTAATGTAGATAAGTTGACTTATGCTGGTAATCTAGAGAATCTCAAGGACATCGAAAAAGCTCCAAATTATTGCTTTGAAAAAGGTGATATTGTTGATGCACCTGTGGTGGACGAAATATTTACAAAATATCAAATTACAGATGTAATTCATTTAGCTGCAGAATCTCATGTTGATAGGTCGATTGAAGGTCCTCTGGATTTTGTTATGACAAATGTAGTAGGGACCGTAAATTTATTAGAAGCTGCAAAAAAAAGTTGGATTGATTCGGCACATGTTTTTCATCATGTTTCTACTGATGAAGTATACGGGAGTTTGGGGGATGAGGGATTATTTAATGAATCAACTCCGTACGACCCAAGAAGTCCTTATTCCGCATCTAAAGCTTCTTCAGATCATTTTGTAATGGCCTATTTTCATACGTATGACCTCCCCATTAAAATGTCAAATTGTTCGAATAATTATGGAAGTCATCATTTTCCTGAGAAGTTAATTCCTTTAATGATTCACAATATTCAACACAATAAACCACTTCCCGTTTATGGAAAAGGGGACAATATTCGTGATTGGTTGTGGGTGGAAGACCACGCAAGCGCTATTGATACGATTTTTCATCAAGGGAGAGTTGGTGAATCATACAATGTAGGCGGATTGAATGAATGGACAAATATTAAATTGGTTCGTTTCCTTTGTCAAATTATGGATGAAAAGTTGGGAAGGGAAAAAGGTGAATCTGAAAAATTGATAACTTTTGTTACTGATCGTGCTGGTCACGATAAACGCTATGCTATCGATGCTTCAAAGTTAGAAAATGAGCTGAATTGGCGTCCATCTTTAAAATTTGAGGAAGGGTTGGTTCAAACAGTAGATTGGTACCTACAAAATCAAGATTGGGTTACTAAAGTAACAAGTGGCTCGTACAAGGAATATTATAAGAAAATGTATGATAATAGATAGGGATTATGGGATTTTTTAACCGTCTATTTGGCAACTCAAGTGAAGAAGAAATATTTCCATTCAGTATATCTCAAATAAAAACAGATATTCACAGTCATTTGATACCTGGGATTGATGACGGCTCTCAATCGATGGATCAGACTATTGCCATGTTGGCTAAATTTGAGATGATGGGCTTCAAAAAAGTAATCACTACTCCCCATATTATGTCTGATCTTTTTCCAAATACACCAAAAATTATTTTAGAAGGACTAGAGAAGGTGCGGGAAGAAATACATTCTTTGGGTATGAATATAGCGATAGAAGCAGCAGCAGAATATTACTTCGATGAAACACTATTGCCAAAAATAAAAAAGAAAGAACTTCTTACTTTTGGCGATCAATATGTGCTGATTGAATTTGGATTTCATTCACCTCCCCAATATCTTGATGAATTATTCTATGATTTACAGTCCTCCGGATATCGTATTGTTATAGCGCACTTTGAACGTTATTTATACTATCTCGGTAGAGTAGATAAAGCAATTGAATGGAGACAAAAGGGAATCAACATTCAGTTAAATTTGAATTCACTTTTAGGTAATTATGGACCTGAAATTAGGAAACAAGCCGAGGCATTAATTGACAACCAAGCGATTGATTTTGTTGGTACAGACTGCCATCGAATCGAGCATTTAGGCCTTTTGGAAGAAACTATCAAGTTAAAGTACTTTCACAAGTTGAATCAAATTTCATTAAAGAATAGGACATTATAATAGATAAAAGGTGATATTACCAATGAATAATATCCTTCCCGTTTTCTCTCAAATAGTTATTGGTTTGACTAAAATGCCTACAGCCAAAAAATCCTCGATATGCTGAAAGGGGAGAAGGATGAGGTGCCATTAATAGTAAATTTTCAGTGGTGTTAATGAACTCTGATTTAACTTGCGCTTTTGAGCCCCAGAGCAGATAAACCATATTTTTTCGTTCTTCATTGAGTTTTTTTAAAACTGAATCGGTAAATTGTTCCCACCCTTTGTTTGCATGGCTATCTGGCTTTCCCTCCCGAACCGTTAAATTCGTATTCAGTAATAATACACCTTGTTTTGCCCATCGTTGAAGATTTCCGTTTGTAGGGATTGGTAGGCCTAAATCACTTTCGAGCTCTTTAAAAATATTCTTTAAACTTTTGGGGAATGGATAAATGTTGTCTTGGACTGAAAAGCTAAGTCCGTGCGCATGTCCACGCGTTGGATAGGGGTCTTGGCCAAGAATTACTACTCGTGAATTTGCATAGCTACACGTATTGAAGGCAGAAAAAATTTCTTCTTTTCCGGGAAAAATAGAATGTGGAAATTTATTGTATTCGTCATCTAAAAATGATCGTAGATTTTTGAAATAGCTTTTTTCAAGTTCATCTTTTATTAATTCTTTCCAGTCGGTATTAAGTTTCATTTCCATCACAACAAATTTAACCACTAAGTGTAATAACTAAAATAATAAACTAATTTTGTTGAATGGCAGTTTTTTCATTTAATGGCTTCATCCCAGTTGTAAAACCTAGCTCATTTATTCACCCAAGTGCATCCGTGATTGGAGACGTAATAATCGGCGATAATGTGTACATTGGTCCTGGTTCAGTTATTCGTGGGGATTGGGGTCAAATTATTATTGAAGATGGGTGTAATGTACAGGAAAATTGTGTTATCCATATGTTTCCCGGAACAACTGTCTATCTTAAAAAGGGAGCGCATATTGGTCATGGGGCAGTAGTTCACGGAGGAATTGTTGGCGAAAACTGCCTCATAGGAATGAATGCCGTTATCATGGATGAAGTAGAAATCGGAAAAGAAAGTATCATCGGTGCTTTGTGTTTTGTCCCAACAAAAATGAGTATTCCTCCTCGCAGTCTCGTTGTTGGTAATCCAGCTAAAATCATAAAAGAAGTTTCGGATGAGTTAATTGCTTGGAAAATAGAAGGAACTGCATTATACCAAAGATTACCAGCCGAATGCAGAGAAACAATGCAAGAGTGTCAACCTCTGTCAGACATTGAGAAAAATAGACCTACGCACAATTCAGATTACAAAATTTGGAATAATGAAAAATAAAATTGCTCTTAGATTTATTTTCGCAATTTTAATTGTCATTTTTCTTACCCAATTAAGCTCTTCTAGTTGTTCGAAAGGAGTTGCAAATTTTGTTCTTTCCGGAACAATAACGGATGTCACCTTTTCCCAAGGCCATGCAGGTGCTGTTTTGAAATTGTCTAAAGTAATGATAGCTACCGGGGAAGAAATTTTACTCGAAACGAAAACGCTCGGAACAGATGGAAGTTATGAATTTACATTCCCGAGAGAAAAGGTTGAAAAATACATTATTCGTGTTGTTAAGCCCTTATACTTCGATGTTGTAAAAGAGATTCAATTTTCTTCTCTAACTGTTATGGAACCAAACATACGAAATTACTCGACAAAGGCAAAATCATGGGTAGAACTACGTTTTGTGAATACTTCGGTTGCAACAAATGATCATTTTCGATTTATTAAATTTCAAGGCCTAGAAGGTTGTGACGAATGTTGTACCGCTGAACAGGTCGATTTATATGCAGTGCCATATTATTCAAGAACGTGTATCAACGAAGCTCTTTCTACTTATTCTATTTATTATCAAGTTATTGGAACAACAACTCAAGATATTGTGGAGGTAATAACTCAACCATTCGATACAACACTTCTTTTGGTGAACTATTAGCTTTTTATTTACAAAGTAGAAAAGTATTTAAATAAGTCGTAATTTCGGGAAATCATTAATTATTTATACCATGAATAGGCTTTGGATTTTTGCCTTGTTTTCGATTATAGCAACTCAATTTTCTTTTTCTCAAGATGTAATAATACGCGGAACATTAATAGAAAAGTCAAATGGAGAGGCAATAATTAGTCAAAAAGTAAAATTATTAAGGAATGATTCCACGGTTATAACGGGTGCTTTTACAGATGAAAATGGTTTTTTCTCTATCCCGAGAGTTCCTCGAGGAAAACTAATAATTAAAATTGAAAGTGAGATTTATTCAAATACGATATATCCAATTGATGTCATTGATGCACGTGGTATATTGAATTTTAGATTTGAAATGAAAAAAGTAGGTGGCGTGAAAGTTTTTGATGAATTTGTAGTGACTGCAGCTGAAAAACAGAAAAAAAATGAAGTATTAACGGGTACTTTTAAACTCGACCCTAAAATGATATCTGCTATTCCTAATACAACCGCTGAAAGCGATTTGATTGGTTCGGTTAGTGTTGTTCCTGGAGTTGTAACAACAGGAGATCAAGGCGGTCAATTATATGTCAGAGGAGGAACACCCATTCAAAATAAGACCATTTTAGATGGCATGACAATTTACAATCCATTTCATACAATTGGCTTTTTCTCCATATTTGAAACTGAACTCATAAAAAATGTAGATGTATTTACGGGTGGTTTTGACGCCCAGTATGGTGGGAGAATTTCCTCAATAATGGATGTTTCATACCGCGATGGTGACCGCGTTTCGTTTGGTGGTAAGGTTTCTACTTCTCCTTTTTTAGCCAAATTGGTTCTTGAGGGCCCTCTCCAAAAAACAAAAGATGGAAAGCCTGGTGTTGGTTCATACATTTTTTCAGCGAAACATAGCTTATTGGATTACACATCAAAATACCTCTATCCTAGGATTAATGATGGCAATGGACTACCTTTTAATTTTACCGATATATATGGTAAAGTAACATTCAATGGAAATGGTGGATCAAAATTTAGTGCTTTTGGTTTTTATAATCTTGATAGTGTAAATTACAACGTAGCCGATTTAAATTGGAATGCTGCTGGTCTTGGAATTAACTTTGTTCTTGTTCCAAATACCTCACCTGTAATTATCAAGGGGCATGTGAATGGAAGTAACTACTCTACAACTTTTGCTGAAAATAATTTACAACCTAGAACGAGTAAAATTGGTGGCTTCGATTTGGGCTTTGATTTCATTTATTTCTTACCAAATGAAAGTGAGCTGAATTATGGATTTAACCTGAATGGATTCAACACAGAATTTAAAACCTACAACGAATTACAACGAAAAATTGAATTATTTAACTTTACAACTGAAATTGGTGCCTACATAAACGTAAGACAAAAATTCGGAGAGAAGTGGGTTGTGCAGCCAAGTTTTAGGTTGCAGGTGTATTCATCACTCGGTACAATATCACCTGAACCACGTATTGGTATCAAATACAATGCTACAGATAAGTTCAGGTTGAAACTTTCGGGTGGACGGTTTTCTCAAAACTTCACCTCCGCATCATCGGACAAGGATATTGTTAATCTATTTAACGGTTTATTGTCTGCTCCAACCAATGTTCAAGAAACCTTTATAAATGAATTTCAAAACGAAAGAAATACGAAAAATGGTCTTCAGTACGCCTGGCATGCTATCTTAGGTAGCGAATATGATTTTGGGAAAAGAGTTACACTAAACTTGGAAGGATATTATAAATATTTTTCTCAGCTAAGTAATATCAATCAGAATAAACTTTACGATGATGTAGCTGAATTCTCTCAAATCGATGATGTTTTTAAAAAAGATTTTATTCTTGAATCTGGTCAAACATACGGAGTAGATTTGTTAGTAAAATACAAGTATAAGGGTTTATTTATATGGACAGGATATTCCTACAGTTATTCAACTCGTTGGGATGGATTTGTAAATTACTTTCCAGTTTTTGATCGGCGACACAACGTCAACATTGTCTCATCATACAGTTTTGGTAAAAATAAATCATGGGAAATTAATGGGCGATGGAATCTAGGTTCAGGATTGCCATTTACCCCAACCGCTGGGTATTACCAAAATGAGAATTTTTTTACCGGTGTTACCTCTGAATACGAGACCAATAATGCCCAAACTATAACAACTCTTCTCGGTGAGTTTAATAGCCAACGACTTCCTTTTTACCATCGTTTAGATATCACAATTAAGAAACGATTTACGTTCCGAAATCAATCCGAACTAGAGTTAGTTGGTAGTTTAACAAATGTATACAATAGAAGAAATATTTTTTACGTCAATCGCGTTACGAATGAAGAAATATATCAATTCCCTTTTCTACCTAGTTTTGGATTGAGTTATAATTTCTAAAAACTCAAATTTGATGAAATTTTCTTTAATTATCATTTTTGTTTTTATTGTAATTGATTCATTACACCCTCAATGGCGCGGTGATACTTCACCAAGTTATCCTGAAATAATCTCTTACTTAAAAAAAATAGATAAGGAGCATCGTGAAATCAAGCTCTTCAATATGGGGCCTTCTGATTATGGTCTCCCAATTTATCTTTTGATTGTAAACGCTCATT
Source organism: Bacteroidota bacterium (assembly GCA_016868915.1). Classification (GTDB taxonomy): domain Bacteria; phylum Bacteroidota; class Bacteroidia; order Flavobacteriales_D; family Crocinitomicaceae; genus UBA952. The sequence continues at coordinate 15,870 of VGFL01000016.1, forward strand.
CCGATTCAATAAAAACATTTCAAAAAGCAAGAAATGAAACTACAATTTTAATAAATAATGCGATTCATCCAGGCGAACCTGATGGAATAAACGCATCCCTTATTTGGTTAGATGATTGGATAAAACAAGGTAAACCATGTGCGGGTCATCCCGTTGTTGCCATCATTCCCGCATATAATATTGGAGGAATGATGCAACGTTCATCGACGAGCCGTGTAAATCAGAATGGTCCTGAAGAATATGGATTTCGCGGCAATGCCAGAAATTTAGATTTGAATAGAGATTTTATTAAAATGGATTCATACAATGCCTGTACTTTTTCGAAGATATTTCATGCCATAGATCCAGATATCTTCATAGATAACCATGTGTCAAATGGGGCTGATTACCAATACACATTAACTTATATTTCTAGTTTAAGAGAACGTCTTGCGCCATCGATGAATGATTTAACATATAAAGTATGTATTCCTGAGCTTGAAATTGAGTTGGGTAAGAGAAATATTGATTTTTTTCCCTACGTGGAATTGAAAGGTGAGACTCCCGAATCGGGGATTATCGCTTTCAACGATTTACCGCGTTATGCAATGGGTTATGCTAGTTTATTTCATTCTCTCAGTTTTACGGTTGAAACGCATATGTTGAAACCATTTAAAGAGAGAGTTCAGGTTAACCTTGATTTTATAGATTTATTGGTCAAATGGGCAATGACACGATCAAATGAAATCGAAAAAAGTCGGAAAGCTGCTTTTGAGTGGTCAAATTCTCAAGAGGTATTTTTATATAATCACATAATTACTGAAGAAAACGACTCTCTTCTTTTTAAGGGATTTGAATATTCAAAGCCAATTGATCTAAATACAAATCTACCTCGTTTATATTACGATAGATCAAAACCGTACAAAAAATACATTCCATATTTTAGAAAATACAAACCGATGAGCAGTTTTAACATTCCTCGTTATTTCGTTGTAGCGGCTCAAGAAAAAGAATCGATATGCAGAATGAAAGCCAATAATATTTATTATTACACGCTAAAATCAGACTCACTCATTGAGGCCAATTCATACAGAATAAATTCTTATAATAGTATTACAAAACCATACGAGGGACATTTTAAACACAACACGGTATTATTTGATAAATTTCGGGTAAATCTTCTCCTGAAAGCAGGGGATATCATCATTCCGACAATGCAAAGAGGTAGAAATTTTATTTTATCTGCGTTGATCCCTGACGCCGAGGACTCGTTTTTTAGTTGGAATTTTTACGATTCATATCTACAACAAAAGGAGTATTTTTCATCTTATATCTTTATTGATCAAATTCAATTCATTTTAGATTCTAATCCCACGCTAAAACAAGAATTTGATGAGATGAAAAAGGAAAATGAGTCTTTTCGAAATTCTGAGTGGGATCAGTTGTATTTTATCTATAAAAATAGTCCATACTTCGAAAAATCGTTTATGGTACTACCAATATATTCAATAGATTAAACTATAAGCCAAGGCATTCCATTGCTTTTTCAACCATTTTCTTTGAACCCACATAGAAGGGGGTCCGTTGGTGAAGGTATTCAGGTTTAATATCTAAGATGCGTTTTCTCCCTGTTGTCGCCAACCCACCCGCTTGTTCTGCGATGAAGGCCAATGGGTTGCATTCGTACAATAAACGCAATCTACCCTTAGGTGCGCTAATCACATCCGGGTAAATGTAAATCCCCCCTTTAATAAGATTTCTGTGAAAATCGGCCACCAATGAACCGATGTATCTACCTGAATAAGGCATCCCCGTTTGATTCTCTCTACTTTGACAATAATTAATATATTTCCTTAGCCCTTCTTCACACTCAAAAATATTTCCCTCATTCATTGCATATAATCGACCATTTTCAGGCATCTTCATCTGAGGGTGAGACAAGCAAAATTCGCCAATTGAAGGGTCTAGTGTGAAGCCATTTACACCATTTCCAGTACTATAAACCAACATTGTTGAGGAGCCATACAAAACATAGCCTGCTGCAATTTGTTGGGTTCCACTTTGCAACATATCATCTAATGTGGCTTCTAACCCGACTGGAGAAATGCGTCTGTAAATAGAGAATATTGTACCAATCGAAACATTCACATCGATATTACTTGAACCATCCAATGGATCAAAAAGGACAACATATTTTCCATTTTTCGCTGATTCTGAAGTAAAAGCGACAAAATTTTCATTTTCTTCAGATGCAATTCCGCAAACTTCACCCCCAAGCCGAAACTCTCTTATAAAAGCCTCGTCGGCAATAACATCCAATTTTTGCTGGTACTCACCTTGAATATTTATCTCTCCGTGCGATCCTAAAATGTGATCTACAAGCCCAGCTTTTCTTACATCTCTACTCACTATTTTTGAGGCGACTACAATGTCATTGAGAATCCGAGATAGTTCACCGGTGGCATATGGAAAATCAGATTGATTACTCTGAATAAATTCTGTGAGTGTAACTATTTTGGGCATAAAATTGACTTTCGAATGTAAATATCGAAAAAAAATACAAATATTATTAGTTTGAATTTTCGTTAGGTAAATCCGACCCTAAAAATGGTTGTACGTATTAGCAAAATGTGGACAATCTTCTAATGACTTTCTGTAGTTATCGAGCTGTCAATTTTTATTCCTTCTTTGTTCAATATGGATGTTGTCCGGATTGCAAAATAGATGAGGTAAGCAAAACAAGCTACTCCAACCCAATATGAATTTTGAATACCAATTGATGTATCAGCCAATGCGCCTTGAGCCGTCGATATAAATCCGCCTCCCATAATCATCATTATTAATAAACTTGATGCTGTGTTTGTTTTTGCACCTAAACCTGCAATAGAAAGTGTAAATATACAAGGCCAAAGAGTGCTGCAAAATAATCCAACTGCAATAAATGCAAAAACGCTGACCATTCCTGATGAAAACATACCAATTATCAAAGACGAAATGCCTAATAAAGAATAATAAATCAATTGTTTGCTTGGGTTTCCCCTACTAATGTAGTCAGCAATTATCAAAACCACAATTAAGATCAAATAAGGATAAAAAATACGTAAGTCAGTTCCTGAAAAAGAGTTTACAATAAGAAAGATACCAAATGCAGCGAAAGGCAAGAAAATACCTAAAATTGTCTTCATTCTTTCATTTGAAGTAAATGCTCCAGCTGCCGAAGTCCATCTTCCAATCATTAAACTTGCCCAAAATAAAGATACATAAGGTGCGATATCCTGTTCTTTAAAATTTAATTTTTGTTTCATTAATTCAGGTAAATTACCTGCCGTCGAAACTTCAACACCAACATAGATGAAAATGGCAATCATTCCTAATATTACTTGTGGCTTTTTCATGATAGATATCATTGAAATTAAGCTATACTCTGGCTGGTCCTCTTGTATTAGTTTATCGGGTAAATTTGAAACTTTAAAAAGAAGAGCTGCAAGTAAAAATGCTGAACCCAAAATAATATAAGGTGTTTGTACGGCCTCCAAATTTAATGTTTGTTCACCCGCTTGGGACGATCCAAAAATTGCAAATGCCACAATTACAGGTCCGATGGTAGTTCCAACATTATTTATTCCTCCTGCTAAGCTCAAGCGAATATTTCCTTTGGAGGGATCTCCCATTTGAATAGCAAGAGGATTAGCTGCTATTTGTTGCAATGAAAATCCAAGCCCAACGATAAATAATCCCGAAATTAATAGTTCGAATGAGGCTGTATTTGATGCAGGAATAAATAAAAGCGTTCCTAATGCTGAGATTACTAGTCCTAATGACAGCCCATTTCGGTAGCCAAGTTTATTTAAGATGTCCTGTTTTAAAAATGCAGAAATTCCAAAGTATAAAAGTGATCCGACAGTATAAGCAACATAGAATGAAAAAGAGATCATTTGCGACTTTAGTTGCGATAAGTTGAGAGCTTTTTTAAATACAGGAATCAATATGTCGTTGCTCGCAGCAACGAAGCCCCAAAAGAAAAATATAGTGATTAATGTTCCGAAAGCACGCGATGAATTTTTCATAAATTGAAATTATCCGCCAAATTACATAATTTGAGTAAAATAAGGATATTAAATTCAAATATTATTCAATTGGTTTGTTTAATCAGATTCTATTAAATTTTTTTGTGATTAATATGAACTTTTTGCAATAAAAATTGTTTCGCGAAAGGATAGAAAGATTGAATGGCAGAATATAAGATAAAAGATTTAGAAACACTCTCTGGAATTAAGGCTCATACGATACGTATTTGGGAGAAACGGTATAATATTTTAGCCCCTGAACGTACTGATACCCAAATAAGAATGTACAGCGACAACGATTTAGTTACCTTACTAAATATTTGTCTTCTTTACAAGCATGGTGTTAAAATTTCACACATAGCAAATTTAACGCTAAATCAAATCCAGGAAAAGGTCGAAAAAATACAGGAAGAAAATGAAGTGGAAGATAGCTATGAGCAGTTAATTTTAGCATTACTTACCCTTGACGAAAACCTTTTCAGAAATACACTGAGTACTTTGATTAAAGAAGTAGGATTATCTAAAACGTTTACGGACCATCTTATGCCATTTCTCGGTAGAATAGGTATAATGTGGTTAGTTGGGTCTATAAACCACGCTCAAGAACACTTTATATCAAACCTCATAAGACAAAAGATAATAGCGGAAATTGATAAACTTCCTATCCCAGATAATCCGAATAATGCCGTAATGTTGTATCTTCCTGAGCATGAGTGGCATGAAATAAGTTTATTGTTTTATCAGTTTATTCTACGTGAAAGAAAGGTAACAACTATTTATCTAGGACAAAGTCTCCCGTACGAATCATTGTTAGATTCTATTCGTCAGTTAAAACCTGTTGCAATAGTGACATCTTGGCTCACTGCAGTAGAGGATAAATTTATTGAAAATTATTTCAGGCAGTTGAAAGAAGAAATTGGAAATATCCCAATTTATGCCGGTGGTTACCAAATAAAAATGAATAAAAAAAATATCAGTTCTTTAATCATAGAAATTGAAGATATTCATTCTTTTCATAAGTTTTTTTAATTTTTTTTGTCAAATGTATTTTGATTAAATTAAAATCATTATATTTGATTAGAATTTCATCATTTAAAGTTTAATTATTAATTTTTTAGTTTATGTCACATTTGAAAGTAGGTGATAAATCTCCTGAATTTAAGGGAGTAGATCAAAATGGTAATACCGTTGATCTTAATCAATTTTCCGGTAAAAAAGTAGTATTATATTTTTACCCAAAAGATGATACGCCAGGTTGTACAGCTCAAGCATGTAATTTGAGGGATAACTTTGATGTACTAAAAGATAAAGGCATTGAGGTTTTGGGAGTAAGTACGGATTCAGTTAAAAGTCATGTTAAATTTATTGATAAGTTTGGTTTAAATTTTACTTTAATTGCTGATGAAAATAAAGATATCGTGCAGAAATTTGGAGTTTGGGGTCTAAAAAAGTTTATGGGGAGAGAATACATGGGGACGAATAGAATGACTTTTTTAATTGATGAAAATGGGATAATAGAAGGGATAATAGCAAAACCTAAGACCAATGCTCATGCAGAAGAAATTTTAGAAATTTTAAAATAATTTAAATGAACGTATTTAGTTTATGTTCTTCTGAAAATAACTTTGTATCATTAATAATTTAAAAATCAAACGATATGACAAAAGAAGTAAATGTAGAAAAATTGAAAGCGCTTCAATTAACTATGGAAAAATTAGATAAAACCTTTGGCAAAGGATCAGTTATGAAATTAGGTGATAGTCCTGTTGAAAAGGTCGAAGTGATACCAACTGGATCGGTTTCTCTTGACCTAGCTCTTGGTATTAACGGATATCCAAAAGGTAGAGTGGTTGAAATATACGGTCCTGAATCTTCTGGGAAAACGACACTTGCCATTCATGCAATTGCAGAAGTTCAGAAACAAGGAGGAATTGCAGCCTTCATAGATGCTGAACACGCTTTTGATCAATTTTATGCCCAAAAGTTAGGGGTTGATGTTGCAAATCTTTTGATTTCTCAACCCGATAACGGTGAACAGGCTTTGGAAATTGCAGATAATTTAATTCGTTCAGGTGCAATTGATTTAATTATTATTGATTCGGTTGCCGCCTTGACGCCTAAAGCAGAAATTGAAGGTGAAATGGGCGACTCACAGATGGGTTTGCAAGCGCGGTTAATGTCTAAAGCGTTGCGTAAACTTACTTCTTCAATTAATAAGGCGGGTTGTTGTTGTATTTTTATCAATCAACTTCGTGAAAAAATTGGTGTTATGTTTGGTAACCCTGAAACTACCACCGGTGGAAATGCGCTTAAATTTTACTCTTCAATTCGAATTGATATTCGAAAGGCTGCTCAAATTAAAGATGGTGAAGAAATTATAGGAAATAGAGTTAAAGTTAAGGTTGTTAAAAATAAAGTAGCTCCTCCTTTTCGAAAAGCAGAATTTGATATTTTATATGGAGAAGGTATTTCAAAAGTTGGTGAAATTATAGATTTAGGTGTTGATTTAAATATTCTTAAGAAAAGTGGTTCTTGGTTTTCTTATGGCGAAACCCGTCTTGGTCAGGGAAGAGACTCTATTAAATTACTACTTTCAGATAATCCAGAACTTGTTGAAGAATTAGAAGATAAAATTAAAGATGCTCTTGATAAGTCTAATGCTGTGGCTTTGGAGTTACAAGACTGATGCATATCGTTTGGTTAAAACAGCGCCCAAAAGGCGCTGTTTTAGTTTATTCCTAAAGCATCTAACTCTGATGCTAACTCTGTAATTTTTTTTAGGTGTATAGTTTGAAGACCTGCTCGTTTTGCCCCTTCAATGTGTTGGAGAGAATCGTCGATAAATAATGTATTTATTGGTTTGATATTACTATTTTCACAGATTGCTAAAAAGGTTTCTTGGTCAGGTTTTCTCATTCCTATTTCGTGTGATAGATTTATCTTTTCAAATAACGAGGCCAACTCAATTTTTTGAACTTCTTTCCATTTTTGATAAACTAAGTTAATATGTAATTCATTGGTATTACTTAATAAAAATAATCTATACTTATTTTGTAGATTTTTTAATGTTAAAATAGACTCAACTGAAAAATCACCAATCATTGCATTCCATGCCTTTACGATTTTATTTGGATTGCAGCTTTCATTGCTCATTGCAAGAAGTTTATTTATGAAATTAGCTGAGGATATTTGCCCTTTTTCAAACTGTTCGAATAAAGGAGCTTGTTTTGATTGTGAATATAAATGGGATACATTTTGAAATCCTAACTTTTTAAATTCTTGTATTGTGGCCGAGTAATTAATTTCAATTAAAACACCCCCTAAATCAAATAAAATCGCCTCAATTGATTTCATTAAATCTCAACTATATAGTGCAAAAAAAAAGCTATCTAAATGAGATAGCTTTTTCAATAATTCATTAATTAAATCAGTTCTTTTTCGTTGAACAACAAGACTTAGTTTCTGTTTTTGCAGGACAAGCCTTTGCTTCGGTTGGTGAACAACATTTCTTTTTCTTTTTCTTTTTCTTTTTCTTGTCGTCGTCATTTAAAGAAATTAAATTTCCATTTGATGCGGCAATTGCACTAGATATAATAGAACCAGAAAAAATTATAAGCGCAAACACTAAAAATATCTTTTTCATAAAATTAATTTTTGTAAATATACGGATTAATTTATTAGTTTTTTGTACTTTCTAAAAATTAACAAATTATTGTATCTTTGTTGACAAATAAAATGGCCTTGTGGCGCAACTGAATAGCGCACCTGATTACGGCTCAGGAGGTTTCAGGTTTGAATCCTGACAAGGTCACTAAGTAAATCCCCAGAGAAATAAATACTGGGGATTTTTAGCTTATTTTTTTTCAATTATTTTATTCTCTATTCAACACTGTTTAAAAATAAAATTAAGACAAAAAAGTAAATTGTCCCGACGAGTACTCTCCTGTAATATGCATATATAAAGATTATACAAATAGTATTTTGTAATCAAATAAAAGGTTGGGATTTAGAGAGTGGTATACCGAACAGTATTTGTCCTTTGATAAATTAATTGCTTTTTCCAAGGTATTTTTTGGGATACTGTTATCAACTTTGAAAGTTAGCATAATATGCTCGAAAGGTGAGGGTATACCCTTCTTTTTTACCGCTTGAATTTCAATACTAAAATAACTTGGATCTATTTTTTGTTTATTCAAAATTGATATCACATCAATAGACATGCAACCTGCCAATGATCCCGCAAGGAGTTGCATTGGTGTTAATCCCTTATTTTTTCCACCGATATCTGGGGTCCCATCAATTAAAACAACAACCTCACTTTCATTCTTTACTTCAAAAACAAATGGGAACTCTTTTCTCTCTAAGTAAAGTTTCATTCTTCATAAATTAAAATTAATAAACCATAAATTTAATATTATGCCAAGTACCTTGACTTTTTAATTGAAGGACGTACAAACCATTTGATAGATTATTCGGTAATTTTATCGTATTATTTTCGATCTCAGATATATATTTATACCCATAATTTCCTGTTATTATTACATTATTGAAATTTGATTTCAACTTAACTGTTATAATTTCTCCAGCTCTTACAAGATTGGGATATATAATGGTTTCAGGCAGTTCAATGTCTTTGCTATTTGTCGACGATTCCTCCAACCTAATTACTCCGTTATTAAAAGTCCCAATCCATTTTACATGAGAAGATTCGTGGACGATAGCGGTAATATGATTTGTTGGTAAATCTGAATTTTGTTGGTTGTAACTCTGCCAAACATCGTTTTGTTTAATTATAATTCCAAAAAGCTCGGATCCCATAAAAATACGTTGATCCTCCTTATTGATTGAAATACAAGTTAATCCATTTGTTGGAATGGGTGAGTTCGTGATATTCCAACGTGCCCATGGACCACCATTGCCTAAATCAGTTACCAAACCAGCTGCGGGCGTTGCAAACCAGGGTTGACCTGTTGAATCAATATCAATGTCGATGGATGAATTATCCGGCAATCCTGATTCCACGATACTATGCACTTCAATATTATTTTGAACATCAAAGTAAAAAAGACCTCCATTTATAGTACTAATGTATTTTTCATTTGAAAAACCTGTTCGAATATCCGTAATGTTGTTGGTCGGTAATCCATTATCGGCGACATTCCAAACTTGCCAACTCTGTCCATTAAATTTTGACACCCCTTCCGAAGTTGCTAGCCAAATGTTATTCGATGAATCAATTTCAATCCCCCTAACCAAGTTATCATTCAATCCAGAGTTTGACTCATTGTAATTTATCCAGCTATCATTTGATTTTTTAAATAGCCCACCTTGCATTGTGCCGATCCAAAGAATTGAATCGTTTTGAACTTTTAGTGAGCGTATATTATCATTGCTTAAAACCGAATTGTTTGATGTAAATACCTGCCAATTATTTCCATCGAAAGAAGCAAGTCCTACATCAGTTCCAAACCATTTTTTTCCTCCTTGTATCGCTATGCAACGAACAGTATTAAAAGGTAAAGGAGAGTTTTCTGAAGTATAATTCTGAAGAATGGGTTGCCCATAAATAAAAAAGCTCCCGAGTGTAAAAATCGAGAGCTTAATTATATCTTTTATCATTTAATTTTTAATTACTTTTCGGGTAAATGAGTGACCGAGATAAATAATCTCAGTAGTATAAATTCCAGGAGCAAATTGCGTAATATCCATTGGAATAGAGTTTTTACCTAACGTAATGTCTACTTCACTTGAGCGTAGGATTTTTCCGTTTAAATCAATTATGTTAAGTGTGATAGTCTCAAACTGCGAGGAGAACATTGAAATGGAAAACTCTCCAGATGTTGGATTTGGGGAAATTGAAATGGATTCTACAAATTTCTGTAATTCAGGAATGCCAGCACATGATTCGACAACGACATTTACTGGAATTAATGTTCCCGAACATCCATTTTCCGAATTCATTACCATGAAAACTGTATCAGCGTAGAGTGGAGAAGTTTCAAGGGTAGCACCAGTACCAATTTGCTCATTGGCCGTGTTGAACCAAATTATATCTGATCCACCCGAGGCACTCAAAATTGCGCTTTCTCCTTCGCAGATCGTAACATCATCCACTACAGGCGTTGCAACTTGTTGAATTGTGACATTGACCGCTGTCTGCGGACTTGTACACTGACCATTTTGAGTTAAAACTTCCCAATCATACAAATAATAATAGTAAGATGAGCCGGCTGAGGCACCAATGATTGATAAGGAATTATTTAAATCATAAGGATAAATAGCTGAATTATTGTTTCGATATAATCCTGAAACCGTCATAGCGAAAACGCCCAATCTTAAGTTTGAGTCTGCAGCAACAGGAAAATTAAGGTCAACTCGACTCATTCCTGATGGAACAGTCACAACAGTTGACTGTAAATCCGTACCTTGATCGTCTTGCAGTTTGATTGTTAAATTACCTGCAGATTGTGCATAAACTAAAGCTGATTTTATTGTAAGTGGCACATGGGCATTGAAAATATTGTATTGCGCACTAGTAACATATCCGCCACCACCAATACCGTTCGTATGCGGTTCTGCATATACAGTATCACTATAGAAATCAGTATTTTCTACATAGTAAGTGGTATTTTGATTTAAGTTAGGAGTTGTATACGTTAGATCTGTACCAATTAAATTGCCTTGATCATCAAACCACCTTACATCTCCTGAAGCAGAAGCGACTAATGAAGCAGTTTGGCCACTGCAAATTGTTTGATCTACAACTGTGGGAGCATTGGGAGTAACGTTGTTAACAACATACGGCTCAGTTGTTCCCGTTCCGCAATAATTTGTTACCGTACAAGAGTATGAACCCGGCTGAGTAACAACTATGCTCTGTGTAGTATCTCCTGTATTCCATAGAAAACTAGTTCCGGCAGTAGCTGTCAATACCATACTTGCTCCCGAGCAAAGATTATTCGAACCACTTGCAGAAATTGTTGGCAAGGCTCCTGAATTAGCAGGTTGTTGCATGGTTAATGTTACAGGAACTGCTGTAAAATTATTGTCCTCTCTTTCTTCGAGAAAATAATTGTTAACATCCACTTCCATAACGATATAATAGTCTCCATTACATGTGTTAGGAGGGACATTGACCCACATTCCTTCTAAATGTTTTCCATAAACATCAGTCCATCCGGATGAAATACCTTGTTCTACGACCGAACACCCGTAATTTCCGCCACCGTGATTCCAATTTGGAAAATTGCTATTCAATAAAATATTGCCTTGGTTGTAAATTGTGTTTTCGTCTCTACAATGTCCGTAGTAAGTACTATTTGAAGAATTACCACATTGCCCGTAATCCATTAAACAAAAGCCTATTTTCGCACCATCGCCAATAATGGGCCAGTTGAGCGGATTTGGATCGCTTGTTTGAAGTCTTAGTGTCATTACAGCCCAATCGTCAACGTGATTGTGCCCGTGCGAGGAGTGATAAGTCATACTTCCTCTCCATGAATCAACATACGACATTGTGTTACCGTCTTTTTTGTAAACACGTTGAATCAACATTTGCTTTGGATTTGGATTACCATTTGGACAGGTAAAAGCTCCAGAACCATTTACATTATAAATTGTATCATTTCCACAAATAAAGGCACGCTTTCCATTGGCGTCTTGTCCTCTTACTGTGAAGGATCCGTGACCAATATTTGGTGTTGAACCGGTAACGCGTAACCTTCCATTGTCTGGACCTTGTCCGTTGTAATTTGTCCCCGCATTTGTTTGTGGGTATTCAGTCCATCCATTATTTGCTATACCTTTCCATGATGCGGTTATATCAGGATATAGGAAACAATTTTGGGTTCCATCAGCGCACACACATGATGTTGCATTCGTTGTTGTGCACTGGGCGCGTAAGTTATGAAAACTTATCAACAATAAAAAAGAGAGTAGTAATTTTTTCATGAACATTTTTTATTAAAACAAATTTAATGAATTTTAGTTTAAAGGGATGATCAAAATCTATTAAATTTTCGACTTTTCGATAATTAGCAAAAAATAATGTCAAAAAAAACGGCCTGTTATTTACTTTTATCGCTGCTTTCTGTAATATGGGGAAGCTCATTTATTCTGATGAAAAAAGGAATGTTTTCAGAGGATGGTACGACCATATTTTCATCTAATCAGGTAGGATGTCTTCGAATGTTAATTGCCTCTCTGATAATGCTTCCAATATCTTTATCTAAAATTCGACGGCTATCTTGGAAAAATTTTCATTTGTTTTTTATTGTTGGAATGTTAGGAAATTTTTTTCCAGCTCTCCTTTTTACCTTTGCTGAAACTGGAATTTCTTCAAGTTTGGCTGGGATGTTAAATAGTTTCACTCCAATTTTTACTATCGTTATTGGATTCATAGTTTTTAAAACAAAATTAACAAGCAAACAGTTAATTGGAACGGTGATCGGAACATTGGGAATCATTGCTTTGGTTCATAGTGGTAAAAGAGCATCCTTAACCGGGGGTTGGGAACATATTTGTGCTGTAGTTCTTGCTACATTAATGTATGCCATTAGTCTCACAACAATAAAAAATAAACTCAAAGATTTTAGTTCTTTCGATATTACCTCCTTGGCATTTATTATCATTTTGCCATTTTCAATTATTGGTTTTTTTCTAACTAATATAACGGATACGTTTAAATTCAATACACGAGCTTCAGATGGATTTTTTTACATAGCCATACTCTCAATTGTTGGAACTGTGTTGGCAGTTCTACTTTTTAATAAAATTATTGCTTTTTCATCAGCCCTTTTTGCGAGTTCAGTAACGTACTTTATACCAATTGTAGCCGTTCTAATTGGTTTTACTTTTGGTGAAACACTTACTTTTTGGCAAATATTATCTATGTTTATCGTATTGTCAGGCGTCGTTATTGCAAATTTTTCTCTTAAGAAAAACTCTGGCTGACGTCTGCTAAAAACTTCTTAAATTTATTTCTATCTTTGGCTTATGCTTAGAAATCTGTTTATAACGTTCTTACTTTCAATTGTTTTAATCGGAACAGTTGGGATTCATGTTTTTACGCATTCGTGTAAGGAAGATGGGATTTTTAAAACGTACTTTATTAATATTAGTAATCATTGCGAAAAAAAGAAAGAGCAACTACCACTTTGTTGTCAAAAAGAAAAACAGGAAAATGATGATTGCTGCCACGATGAGACGGAAGTTTTTAAGCTAAAAGTTGATTATGTATCGATTTGGGATGATTACACCTTTGAGAAGTTCCCAATTCCAGAACCGAATAATTTTATTTTTAACGATCAGAATGTACAATTTGATGAAGAAATCTTAATCGATTCTGATACAGAACCCCCTCCCAAACTCACAGGAAGACAAATCCTGTTAAAAAAGCGCGTTCTAGTAATTTGATTTCTGAACTTCTGTTGGAATTAGACAGATTGTTTCACGAAATTAAAAATCAATGCAAATTTTAAGTAAATCATTAGTTTTTATCTTTTTACTAATTATCAATTTTTCAAGTGCTTACGGGCAACTTCGTGGATTGATTCAAGGTGAGGACGAAAACGAAAAAAAACCAATTTATAACGCCCAAATTCGATTGAAAAATGCCAAAATAGGTACTTTTTCAAACGAGGATGGGACCTTTGAACTTAGTCTGCCCAAAATTCTTCCGGATACCATTATTTTTGCAGCGAATGGTTATTATAATGATACAGTAATTGTATCCAAAACTGATCGATTTTCTGCAATCTCAGTAACCTTGTATTCAATACGAGCCTTACCGGAATTTATAATTTCTTCTCGCCGAAAGTCAAGCAGTATTTCCAAAATGAAAACGTTGCACGTGGAGGAACTAACCTCTGCCGAATTGCGAAAAGCGGCGTGCTGTAATTTATCCGAATCCTTTGAAACGAATGCTTCCGTCGACGTAAATATAACCGATGCGGTTTCAGGTGCGAAGAAAATTAGAATGATGGGTTTGGATGGTGTTTACACCCAAGTTCAAATGGAAAATATCCCCTATTTGGGAGGGTTAGAAAGTTCGTTTGGACTGCATTCCATTTCAGGTACTTGGATTGAGTCGATACAAATAACAAAAGGGACTGGAAACGTTGTAAATGGGTACGAATCGATGGCAGGACTGGTCAATTTGGAGATAAAAAAACCGGCTGAAATGGAAAAAGTATATTTGAATGTCTTTCAAAATATTTTTGGACGATCCGAACTTAATGCCAATGCAGGGTATAAGCTTTCCAAGAAATGGAATACGGGTTGGTTGGCGCATGCTTCCTCTGTGTACGGACAAATTGATCACAATCACGATAATTTCAGAGATTTACCCACCGGAGATAATATCGCCTTTATGAATCGTTGGGCATTTCAGGGGGATAAGATGGAAGCTCAATTTGGTTTCAATGCCTATCAAGATCGAAAAGTGGGCGGACAAATGGGATTTGTGAGAGGAATGCAACAAGAACCGAATCCACAAGATTTTAAATATGGTGTGTTATTGAATTCAAAACACGTTGATGCCTTTCTCAAAACTGGTTTTTTTGGTAAACGACCGAACCAATCGTTGGGAATTGTTTACAATGTAAAATACCAAGAAATCGTCGGTTCTTTTGGTATTCGAGATTTTTCAGGCATAGAAAAAAGAGGATACGTGAATGCCATTTACGATGATTATTTTGGGACGTTGGATCATAAAATTAAAGCCGGAGCTAGTTTGGTTTTGCTCGATATATCTCAAACAGCGGATTCACTGTATCAACAACGGACAGAAATTGTTCCAGGAGCCTTTGCAGAATATACCTACACAAGTTCGCGTTTGACAGGAGTTTTAGGTGCAAGATACGACCATCATTCACTTTATGGCGGTCAATTTTCCCCTCGCTTTCATGCCAAATATATCATTCATGAAAAAACAGATTTGCGCTTGACAGCCGGAAAAGGGTGGAGGGTACCGAATTACATGATAGATAATATTTCATTGTTGGCCAATTCAAAGCAATGGATTGCACCAGCGGAAATTAAACCAGAAATATCGTGGAATTTTGGCGGTTCGATAGTGCAGGAATTTAAATTGTTTAATGAAAAAGGAAGCATTACCTTTGATTTATACCATACAACTTTTGAAAATCAATTGATTGTAGATCGGGATGTTACAGTGGATGCAATAATTTTTTCGAATTTAAAAAATGCTTCGTATTCGAATAGTTTTCAGTTGGAATTGAGCATTTCTCCTATCAAAAATTTCGACATTCGTTTGGCGTATAAATTCCTTGATGTAAAAGCAAAATACGGTGGAGAGATGCGACAACAAGTGATGATACCGCGTCATAGAGGTTTTGTGAATTTAGCCTATATCTCTCGAAACAAACGGTGGGAATACGATTTGACATGTTCTGTATTTGGTGCGTCACGTTTACCTGTACAGGAAGATGCGAGCAATCCCAACCAGCAAGTTAATGACCAATTGAGTGAAGTTTACCCAATGGTGAATGCTCAGATTACACATGTTTACAAAGTCTGGAATTTTTATCTGGGTGGAGAAAATTTGACTAATTTTAAACAAAAACATCCAATTATCGATGCTCAAAATCCATTCGGATCAAAATTTGATGCAACCAATATTTGGGGGCCAATTATGGGAATAAATTTATACGCAGGAGTACGATATTCAATCAAACAAAAAAAACAAAGTAAAAATTAAAAAGGATAGTATGAAAAAGTATTTTTTGTCTTTGGTTATCTTGTTCTTTTGTGCGATTTTATTCAGTCAAAAAGCTGAAACAAGTGTCATTCAAACATCAGCACAGTGTAATGATTGTAAGGAACGCATCGAAGGAAAATTAAATTACACAAAGGGAATCAAGTTTGCCGAATTGGACATGGAAACCAAAAAAGTAACGGTCAAATATGCTTCTAAAAAGATTTCGCTTCTAAAAATCAAAGAAACCATTGCAGCTATTGGTTATGATGCTGACGAGGTAAAAGCTAAGCAAGAGGATATTTTGAAGTTACCCAAGTGCTGTCAACCTGGAGGAATGGAATTTTACAAGGATTAAATTATTTTATCGTCCTACTTAAACCCTTCTTCCGATTAAGTTAGAGGTGGGGATTTAGGAGGGGGGTCTGAATTTTTAACTCCTTATTTTTTGGTTATTAACCGATCTTTATGTATTTCTTTTTTAGGTTGTAAAATTTTTGTAATAAGACAGATTTATCTTTGATAAAAAGAATATTTATGTCAGACATAGCTCTATTTTTTTCATCTCTTGAAACTCATGACACTGAATTTGCAACCGATCAACTTGGTGCAATAGTGGAACGAAACGAAGGAAGCTTCCCAGAGTTAAAAGCTGGAGGGGTTGCAATCCTTTTTGTTCCTGAGTATAGGGGAAATAATTCTATCTCCTCTAGTTTTCAATCTTTAGATGGATTTAGAATCAAATTTTACCAATTATCCTCCCATTCGGATTGGAAATTTCCTATTTATGATTTGGGAAATATTATCCCCGGTAAAGAATTAAAAGATACTCATTTTGCCGTGGAACAAGTTGTTTTTGAGTTGGTGAAAAAGCGAGTTATTCCAATTATTATTGGTGGAAGTCAGGATTTAACCTTTGCCATGTATAAAGGATATTCACGCCTAGAACAAACGATAAATACATGCGCAGTTGATTATAAACTTGATTTGGGGGATGTTGAAAAGGATATTCATTCCGAAGGGTATTTAAGCCATATGCTTTTACAACGACCTTGTTATTTATTTAATCATGCAAATATTGGATTACAAATTCCATATGCGGGAATAAAAGATTTAGAGTTGTTCGAACGTCTTTATTTTGATGCTTGTCGATTGGGAGAATTTAACGCAGACTTTAAACGGGCAGAACCCCACTTAAGAAACTCAGATTTCTTAACAATTGATTTTAATTCAATTAAAGCTTCTGAAACTCAAACTAAATATGCTCAACCAAATGGATTTTATGCCGAACAAATTTGTCAAATTGCAAAGTATGCCGGAATAAGTGATAAATTGACAAGTATCGGAATATTTAATCATATCGGAACAATCGATTCTAATACAGCTGACTTTCTTCTGGCTGAATTAGTTTGGTACTTTATCGATGGGTTTTCGCAGCGAAAAGCTGATTTTCCCGTTGGTAGTAAGTCGCAGTATACCCGACATATTGTTGCAATGGACGATTTTGAAGAAGAAATTGTTTTCTACAAAAGCAATAAGTCTGATCGTTGGTGGTTGGAAGTTCCATATCCTCATCAGGAAGGTATGAAATATGAGAGACATCACTTAATTCCATGTGATTATGAAGATTATGAAAAAGCCATGAGCAATGAATTGCCCGATTTGTGGTGGAAAACATATCAAAAATTGATTTAATCTTCGTGGTAAAAGAACTTGTTCTACATAAATCAAAAGAAAAAATACAAGCCAAAATCTATGAGCTCAAGCGTATTATTGATGAGGTTAAATCATCGTTAGATTCAGATACGAAAAGTTCGGTGGGGGATAAACATGAGATAGCAAGAGCAATGGTTCAGTTGGAACAGGAGAAATTGTATAAACAACTTGCTGAATTCACTCAAATGAAAGGTATTTTAAATCAACTAGATCCTAAAATTAAACATAACAAAATTGGATTGGGTAGTTTAATTCATACAACTCAATGCTGGTATTTTCTTTCCGTAGGATTAGGCCACATTCCCGTGGAAGAATCATTTGTTTTTGCCTTAAATCCTCAAGCCCCTTTGGGTAAGCAATTAATAGGAAAAAGGGTAGGTGAGGAAGTGGAATTTAATGGCGATAAAATTTTAATTAAGGAACTATATTAGAAAACTATTTATACTCAGAATTTTAGTAAATTTTTCAATCCTAATTTTTTTGGAGAAATGGTATCTTCATAAAGTATTGGTATTTTTTTTGAAAAAAAATAGACACCACCTTTTACCTTTCCATCAATTTTTATTGGTATCTTTTCTTTTATCAGTAGCATCATCATTTTCATCATAGCACCATCGGCCATGTCAAATCTCATGGGAACTTCAAGCTTGGTATCTTTTTTACATTTAATTTTTTGAGTTTTAGTCAAATTCAACGTACCATACAATTGATTTTCTGCATAGACATCCAATTTTGAAGGTTTCACTTTTAGCGTATAAAAATTTGGGTTATAAACGGTTGTTTTCACAGTGAATTTCACTTTGTTTCCTTCAATTCCATCGAATGTGTAGCCATCCATACTTTTGAATTCAGGATATTTAAATGAAACACAAGAACTAAGAAATAATATTGAGATTAGTCCTAAAAATGCTTTCATATTATTTTGTTAATTCGGTGAAATAATAATAAAAGTACGGAATAGTCTCAATTCCTTTGTAGAAATTAAATAAACCAAAATGTTCATTTGGTGAATGAATGGCATCGCTGTCTAACCCAAACCCCATTAAAATTGTCTTCAATCCCAATTCTTTTTCAAACATCGCAATTATTGGAATACTTCCCCCACTTCTTACCGGAATTGGTTTTTTACCGAATGCTTTTTCGTAGGCCATACTTGCAGCCAAATATCCAACTGAATCAATTGGTGTTACTGCTGCCTCGCCGCCATGATGAGGTTTTACAATTACTTTCACGGAGTTTGGCGCAATTGACTCAAAATGGGTCTTAAATAAATTGGTTACTTCTTCGGGGTCTTGATCAGGAACCAGGCGCATGGAAATTTTAGCGAATGCTTTTGAAGCGATAACTGTTTTTGCTCCTTCGCCAGTATATCCGCCCCAGATTCCATTCACATCCAACGTTGGACGAATAGAACCTCTTTCCATGGTTGAATATCCAGACTCACCCATTGTTTCTGCAATATTCAGAGCTTTGCAATATGCCACGTGCGAGAAGGGTGCTCTTGCCATTTCAGCCCTTTCCTTGTCTGTTAGTTCTACAACTTTGTCGTAAAATCCGGGTATTGTAATTTTTCCATTCGAATCGTGCAACGAGGCAATCATTTCAGCGAGAACATTTATTGGATTTGCGACACAACCACCGTACAATCCTGAATGTAAATCACGATTTGGGCCTGTAACTTCCACTTCAACATAGCTTAATCCTCTTAATCCGGTTGTAATGGATGGAACATCATTCGCTAACATTCCTGTATCAGAAACTAGAATAATATCCGCTTTCAATCGTTCTTTTTCCTCTTTCACGAAAATAGCCAGGTTTTCACTTCCAACTTCCTCTTCACCTTCTATCATAAATTTTACATTGCACGGAAGTTCATTCACAGCCAGCATTGATTCAACTGCCTTCACATGCATAAACATTTGTCCTTTATCATCACAAGCCCCACGAGCAAAAATAGCTCCTTGAGGATGTTTTTCTGTACTTTTAATTACCGGTTCAAAAGCGGGAGAAGACCACAACTCCAATGGATCTGCCGGTTGAACATCGTAGTGTCCATAAACTAAAACCGTTGGTTTTGTTGCATCAACAATTTTCTCACCGTAAACAATTGGATTTCCTGCTGTTTCGCATACTTCAACATTTTGTATTCCTATTTTTCGCAATCCCTCAGCAAGAGTTTCTGCACATTGTATCACATCTTTTTTATAGCTAGGATCTGCTGATACAGACGGGATTTTTAGTAATTCGAGCAATTCATTTAAGTATCGTTCTTTATTTGAGTTTGAGTATTTCTGTGTCTGATCCATAGGATGTATTAATTTAGTTATTCATGCTGTGGCTCCTCCAAGAATCGAACTTGGATCTAACGTTTAGGAAACGCTTGTTCTATCCGTTGAACTAAGGAGCCTAAATCCACGAACAAAAATAAAGAAATTACAAGGATAAAATTCTAAAAAATCATTACTTTTGCACTGGGCAAGTCTTCTGCGAC
>VGFL01000017.1 GCA_016868915.1 Bacteroidota bacterium
TGTTTAAATAGAGACCGGCAGAATTTGTTGGATTTGATCCAGAATTACAATTTGTTATGGTTACAGTTTGACCCGCACAAATAGTCGCATCTGCACCAAGACACAATTGAACATTTTGCTGAGAAAAAACACCAAAAGAAAACAGGATATTTAAAATCAGAATGTGTCGGAAAATAAACTTTTTCATTTATTGAATTTGATTGATCTTAAAACGATAAGTACTGAGTACAGTTGCTTTTTTTTCCAAATTTAGTGAAAAAAAAAACAACTTACCAAGCAAATTAAGTAATTAAATGGGCCAACAAATGTATCTTTACAATACAATTTACATTTTTACTTTATGAACGGCTTTTTAAACGAATTCAGAACTACTTTTCAAGAAATTTTAAATTCAACTAATATTGTTATTACATCACACAAGTCCCCAGATGGTGACTCACTCGGGAGCTCACTTAGCCTCTACCATTTTATTAAAAAATTTAACCCAAATGTGGCGATTTGTCATCCTGATGAGGCTCCTCATTATTTTGATTGGATAACTGATATTTCTAAAATCAAATTATTTGAAACAAATAAAGATGAGGTAATAAAAATAATACAAGAGGCCGACCTAATTTTCTGTTTAGATTTTAATGATTTCAAACGACTTGGGGACGACTTTGGGGATCTTGTTCAAAAATCGGATGCAAAGAAAGTAATGATTGACCATCACCAAAATCCATCAATCAATTCATTTATCTCCATTTCTGATACAACTATTGCCTCGACCTCTGAACTGATTTTCGAATTAATTTTTCAAACTGACAACCTTCTCGCAATGGATGCTCCAATCGCCGAAATGCTTTACATGGGGATAATGACTGATACGGGTTCTTTTCGTTTTCCTTCTGTTTCCTCGAGGACCCACGAAATTATATCCATATTACTTAAGGTAAAAATAAATCACTCTAAAATTCATGAAAAAATATATGACTCTAATTCACTAGATAAAATAAGATTAAAATCATACGCTATTGTTGAAAAATTAGAGGTTCTTCCAAAATATTTGACTGGGATAATATCACTTACTAAGGAAGAGTTGGAACGCTTCAATTATAAAAAAGGAGATACAGAAGGTCTCGTAAATTCAATCCTATCGATTGAAAATATTTTTGTTGCCGCTATTTTTATTGAACACAAAGATGGAATAAAAATATCTTTTAGGTCAAAGGGACGATTTTTTGTAAATGAATTGGCAAATAAACATTTTAATGGAGGAGGCCATAAGTACGCAGCTGGAGGATTTTCATCTGAAAAACTTGAACAAGCAGTAAATCGATTTAAAAAACTAATCGCCAAAAATGAAAAATAACTTATCTAAATTTTTGGTTTTAGGAGTGGCCATTCTTTGTCTTCTATCTTGTGAACAAGGCACAACTGATAGTACATCAAAAAATGTTTGGACTGATAGCACTTCGATTGACTTCAATACCGGTCGTGTCAAAGAGGAAGAACTTCAAATAAATCTCTACCTCGGTCACCACAAAGAGTTGAATTTAGCACCTACTGGGACTGGTTTACGATATGAAATTATCAGGAAAACAGAGGGAATTAAAGCTGAATCTGGAGATTCGGTTGATGTCATTATGAAAATTTATTTATTAAATGAGAAAATTTGTTATGAAACAGATTCTTCTGAGGTGGACCAATTTTTAATCGATAGAAGCCATGTTGAATCTGGAATTCAAGAAGGTATAAAACTAATGAAGCAGGGTGAAAAAGCAATTTTCATTTTACCAAGTAATCTGGCTCATGGACTACTTGGCGATTTTAAAACCATCCCCCCAATGTCACCGATTGTTGTAAATTTGGAGTTGAACAAAGTGATAAAAAATAAAATTAAAAATTTGTAGGCATGATAAATCGATTTTTTCACTTTTGGCAATATTTGCTGTTTGCATTTATTTTGCTCATTTTTAGTTCATGCTCAGGTGAAATTGAAAAAAAGGGGGTAGTTAAGGCGAGTGAAAATACAGGTAAGCCTTTCGTATTTCCAAAAAATGTAAAATATATCGATTCTCTTAAAGAACAAAATGGTTTAAATATTAAGTGGGTTAAAAAAGGCAAAGGTTCAAAATTAAAAGATGGAGATTTAGTATTGATTAATTACATGGTTACTCTACCAAACGGAAAGTTAGTTGATGGAAGTTCCAAAATCAGTAAGTCAGATTTACCTTTCCTTGTGGGATACAATATGCAGTCAAAAGGTTGGGATGAAGCAATGAGAAAGATGTCTGTTGGTGATATTGCAACAGTTATTCTTCCATCGGAACTTGCTTGGGCTGAGCATTCTATGGGCGAAACATTACCTGCGAATTCAGATTTGATTATTCAATTTCTCATTGTTGGTAAAGTGAAACCCGCAATTACAGTTAATGGAAGTAAAATCTGGCGGTGGAATTTATTTAAACCAAATAAAGATGATATTGGTTTTGGTCCAGGAAAAACGGTTAAATTCAATTTAATCGTTAATAGTATGAAAAATATAAGTCTTATTAACACTTACACCAAGAAAACGCTCATTTCGAACAAATTTGAAGATAATTTTGAACCTCAATCACTCAAAAAAGCGTTAACAAATGCTAAAAAAAATCAGGGAATATTTCTTTTGGTATCTCCGCAGGAAGTTTCTCAAATAAAAGGAATTCAACAAAAATTCACTAAAGAAGAGTCATTATTTTACAATATTCAAATCGTTGAGGTTAGTGAAAAATAGGAGAAATAAGGTTAACTTTGTTTACATTCTCAATCTAAATGTGCAAAGTAATTCGAATATATTCAACTTTTTTTGTTCTATATTTCTGTAGTGCGTTTACTCTCTGTTTTTCCCAAAAAATACTTGATACTATACAAACACCAGACGGAGAAATAATTTTATACTCAAATCGAACCTGGGAATATTTAAAAGATAAAGGTTTTAACGGCGTATTAAATCAAGATATGTACACAGGTTTAAAAAAGCTTACGGGAATAGATTTTTCGCAATCGTGGGATAGTCAACGATGTTTTACCTCCTCGAAATCGTCAGATCCAACAAAAATTGACGACACGCTGTGGTTAACGGTATCTAATGATGAGCATTTAAAATTTGTGATGCCTGTCAAAGGAATAAAAACGTCCCCATTTGGCCCCCGTTGGGGTAAAAACCACAATGGGGTTGATTTAGATTTAGAAACTGGAGATTCCGTTGTATCGGCGTGGGCAGGTAAAGTTCGTTATGCAAAATTTAATGAAGGGGGCTTCGGAAATTTGGTCATTGTTAGACACTATAATGGACTAGAAACTTTTTATGCGCACCTTAGCAAGTTACTCGTGCAGCCGAATGATGAGGTAAGTGCAGGAGACGTTATCGGCCTCGGAGGTAACACCGGTCATTCTTTTGGTGCCCATCTCCATTTTGAGGTTCGCTTTTTTGATGTACCACTAAACCCGGAGCTATTTGTTGATGTCATTAAAAAAGAGCAAAAAGTATCGAAACTATTTATTCATAAAACATTATTTGGAACTGGGTCAAAGCCTATTGAATATGTGCAAACCCAGCCTAAACAAGAAATTGCTAAAAAGACTCCCCCTGTAAAAGCTAAATCAACTACTAAAAAAGAATCCGTTGTTTATCATAAAATTAAAAGTGGTGATACATTGAGTAAAATTGCATCGAGATACGGCACAACTGTTCAAAATTTATGTAAATTAAATGGCATTAAATCTTCCTCTGTCCTGACTGTTGGTAAAAGTCTGCGCGTAAAATAATGATTAGAATGAAAACAATTTTCCTACTTTTTTTGATAATGATTGCTTTAAGCAGTTGTACTGATTTCAGGAAGATCGTTAATTCTGATGATTATGATTTAAAATTTAAGCTCGCTAACGAACTTTTTGATAAGAAAAAATACAACAAAAGCATTCTTTTATTTGAACAAATTTATCAGAATTCGCCAAAAACAGATCAAGGACAGGTTTCATATTATCGGCTCGCAAAATCATATTATAATCTCGGGGATTTTTACATGGCCGGTTATTACTTCAATTCGTTCAATCAGAGATATCCATACAGCGATAAAATAGAAGAAAGTTTATTTATGGTTGCTATGTGTAGTGTTAAAAATTCTCCTGAGTATCAACTTGATCAGGAAGAAACAAACATTGCAATAAATAAAGTACAACAATTTATTAATGAATATCCAGAGTCAAAATTAATTGATAGTTGTAATAAAATTATTGATAATCTCAGGTATAAAATTGAAATTAAAGAATTTGAAATAGTTAAGTTGTATAGCAAGACGGAAAGTTATAAGGCTGCCTCAGCTGCTGCTAAAATATTTTTAGAAGCTTATCCTCGCTCAAAATTTACAGAAGAGGCTTGGTATTTATTAATCAAAAACTCTTTTTATTTATCAAAAAATAGTGTAAACAGTAAAAAAAAGGAACGATTTGAACAAACTATCGAAAGATATCGTAACTTTGCATCCCTCTTTTCAAATTCATCGTATCTACTCGAGTTAGATTTTGTGGAAACCGAATCGCAAAAAGAGCTAAATTTATTAACAAAAAGTAAGTTGGAAAAATGAGCTATAAAAATTTAACTGCAGAAAAAACGACAGTGACGAGAGATACAATTCGTTTGGAAGAGAAAACTGGGAATATTTACCAGTCTATCGTTGTCGTATCAAAAAGAGCCAATCAGATTAGTGCAACATTGAAAGAGGAGTTAACTCAAAAATTGCAAGAGTTCAACACAACAACTGACAATTTAGAGGAAGTTTTTGAAAACAGAGAGCAGATCGAAATATCTCGTCATTACGAACGCATGGCAAAACCAACTGCAATAGCCACGCAAGAGCTTCTTGAAAATAAGCTTTTTATTAATAATCCAGAAGAATAATCTAGATGCGTTCGAGACGCATACTTATTGGAATCTCCGGAGGCATCGCAGCCTATAAAATTCCAGTTCTTGTTAGACTACTTGTAAAATCAGGTTTTGAAGTAAAGTGTATTTTAACACCCAATGCCTCTGAATTTGTCAGTCCACTTGTTCTGTCAACTCTTTCCTTGAATCCTGTTGAATCTAATTTGATTTCTGACGATAAGAGATGGATCAATCATGTTGAGTTGGCTGAGTGGTGCGATTTATTTTTAATTGCTCCATTAACTGCAAATACCTTGGCTAAAATGGCGAATGGAATTTGTGACAATCTTTTGTTGAGCACATACTTTTCAATGAAAGGAAAAGTAATGGTTTCACCAGCAATGGACTTGGACATGTACGCTCATCCAACAGTCATAAGAAATATTGAATTGATAAAAAATGATGGAGTTCTCGTTTTACCTGCTGAATTTGGAGAACTAGCAAGTGGTCTGTTGGGTTATGGACGAATGATGGAGCCGGAAAAAATTTTAGAGGAAGTTCAAAAAGAATTTGAAAAAAAAAACCTAAAACTCAAAGGCAAGAAAGTTTTAATAACGGCTGGCCCAACTTATGAAAATATTGATCCTGTTCGATTTATTGGGAATCACTCAAGTGGAAAAATGGGGTATGCCTTAACAAAGTCTTTTCTTTCTTCAGGATGCGAGGTCATTCTAATATCAGGACCTACTTCACTTTCAATAGAACACCCCAAATTAACGCGAATAAATGTTATTTCCGCCGAAGAAATGATGAAATCGGTTAAAAAATATTGGAAAAAACAATCAATTGGTGTCTTTGCTGCTGCCGTTTCAGACTACAGACCTGAAATTACAGAAATTCAAAAAATCAAAAAAAACAAGAATAATCGTGATCTCAAACTTGTAAAAAATCCAGACATACTTGAGTGGGCTGGATTAGAAAAGGATAACCAACTTTTGGTAGGTTTTGCATTAGAAACTGAAAATGGAATAGAACACGCTTCAGCTAAATTAAAGAATAAAAATTTGGATTATGTTGTTTTAAATTCGACAGAAGATACAGGGGCGGGATTTGGTCACGACACAAATAAAGTTACTATCTTAGATAAAAAAATGGCAAAAATTGAATTGTCTTTAAAGTCGAAATACGAAATTGCGGATGAGATCGTTGAAATAATAGCCCAGTCATTTTAAAAATATGAAGAAGCTCTGTTTATCATTAGTTCTAATCATATGGAACGTCAGTTTATTCTCACAAGAATTAAATTGCCAAATCACTGTGGTGGCCGATAATAAACTTGAGTTGACAACTGTTGATCAAGAGGTGGTTGCTCAATTAAAGCAAACCATGGAGGATATGATGAATAATACACAATGGACAAAAGATAAATTCAAAGTTGAAGAGAGAATTAATTGTGTAATTCAATTACAATTAAAAGAAAAGTCAGGAACAAACGGATTTTCCGGATCGCTTCAAGTTCAATCGAGTAGACCAGCATTTAATTCTTCATACAATACAACGATTTTAAATTTTTTGGATGAAAATATTGCATTCTCTTATTCAAGAAACGCATTACTGGTCTATGCCCCAAATCAATTCCGTGATAATTTG
Source organism: Bacteroidota bacterium (assembly GCA_016868915.1). Classification (GTDB taxonomy): domain Bacteria; phylum Bacteroidota; class Bacteroidia; order Flavobacteriales_D; family Crocinitomicaceae; genus UBA952. The sequence continues at coordinate 6,536 of VGFL01000017.1, forward strand.
ACTTCTATTTTAGCATTCTATGCCTATTTTATAATCGGAATGGATTATGACTCCTTTTCTCTCAAAGGAGGCACACCATACTTTAACGAGGCTCAACAAATTGTTTCTCTTGCCCAAAATTCAGGGGCTGCAGGTTGGAAATCCAACGAATCTTCTAAAAGAAATCGTTTTTGGTTAGTTGATAATGTGTTGCATCAGTTGTTTGAACCCTTACGAGAGTGTAATTATTTATATCACAGGAAGGGGATTGATAAATTGTATGAGAATAAAGTTGAGGCACGAAAGCAAATATTTGATGCTTTAAATAAATTGAATCCAGTAATTCAAACCAGACCCAACTCAATTAACCTAATCAATTTTGCTCAAGCCAAAAGATTAGAACTCAAAGAAATTTGTACTGATGCCGAGGTCAAACAAAAAACAGATTTAGTAAATCTAATGAAGAAAATTGATCCTTCAAATGCGACAAAATACGATGAAATTCTTCAATAATGCTTCGGATTCTTCGAATTTCTAATTTTGCACTGATTGATTTTTTAGAACTTGAAATAAAGCATGGTTTTTCGGTTTTTACCGGAGAAACAGGTTCGGGAAAATCGATTTTATTAAATGCTTTAAATTTAATTTTGGGAGATCGGGCTGATTTTACAGTGATTGGGCCTGAAAGTTCCAAATGTTTTGTAGAAGCAGAATTTCAAATTTCTGATTCGTTTTCTGATTTCTTTGAATCCAATAATTTAGATTTCTGTTCAAATACAATAGTTCGAAGAGAGATAAGTACACAAGGAAAATCGAGAGCTTTCATAAACGATACCCCCGTTTCACTTTCTATATTACGAGTATTTTCAACAAAATTAGTTGCTATTCATTCACAATACAATACTTTAGAACTCAAGGAAAAAGAATTTCAACTGGATATTTTAGACTGCCTTGCTGATCTTGAGTCAATTCGTAAAGATTACCAACAAAAATTTGATGAGTGGAAAAAAAATAGACTTGAGCTCGAAAAACTGAAAAGTGACTTTCTAAATCAATCTAAACTTTTGGATTATAATCAGTTTCAATTAAATGAATTATATCAATTAGACTTAAATCAGATTGATTATTCAAAATTGGAAAATCAATTAACAGAACTTGAAAACGCAGAAGAATTATTATCAACAATTCATTTGATATCTGAATCTCTCGGCTCAGAATCTGGCATTTATTCAAAAATTACCACCTTAAAATCCTCACTGGATCGAATTAGAATAACCTCCGAAAAATTAACTGAAATTAAAACAAGAATTAACTCCATTCTACCAGAGGTTAAAGATATTTTAGAGGATTCAGATCGCTACTTGGATGAACTAACCGTAAATCCTGAACTTCAGCAGGAGCTTACAGTTGCTATGGACCAATACAACCGAATTATCAGTAAGCATCAAAAAAGAACGCAAAAAGAATTGCTCGAATTTCAAATAGAACTTGAATGTCTTGTAAATCACTCTAGTAACCTTGGAGAAAAAATAGAAAAGCTCGAAGATACAGTTCAGAAAAATTTTGATAATGCGAAAATACTTGCAGGTATTCTTCATTCAAAACGAATGAATGCCATTTCCTCAATTTCGATATCAATTCAAACAATTTTGTGCGAACTAAATTTAAAAGACACACTGCTTATTTTCCAGTTAAAAGATTCAGGCCAACTTAACTCATATGGAACAACAGATATTGATTTGTTATTTTCGGCAAATAAAGGAATCGAACCAATATCGATTGAAAAAGCAGCGAGCGGCGGTGAATTATCTCGTGTTATGTTGGCGCTACAAAAATTAATTTCAGAAAAGCGTCATTTACCCTGCATGATTTTTGATGAGATTGATACCGGTGTTTCTGGTGAGGTTGCTCACAAAATGGCGTCACTACTTGGAAGTATGAGTAGCAAAACTCAATTGCTAACTATAACCCATTTACCCCAAGTTGCTGCGAAAGCAACACAGCACGCAAAAGTATTCAAAATTCAAAAAGAAAATCGGATTATATCAAAAGTGCAATGGTTATCCACAAATGAAAAAATTGAAGAAATTGCTCGTTTGATGAGTGGTGAAAAAATTACAGAGGCAGCCATTGCAAACGCAAAGAATTTAATCTTAAATTAAATGAGTGATTTTTTTCTTCGATTTGACATCCCAAAAAAAACAGAATTTTTAATTACTCATTCTCATAGACTTACTTTTCTGGGAAGTTGCTTTTCTAATGAAATTTCGAACTATGCCTCCCAAGCAGGTTTTCATGCGTTAAGCAATCCATTCGGGACAATTTACCATCCTTACCCAATTGCCAAAAATATTCTTGATGCCCTCAATGGAAATGCAGCTTTTACTTTTTTAAAAAGAGATGATTTGGTGTATTCATGGGACGCTTCTACAAAAGTAAATGGAAAGACCGAGGAAGAATTAAAAATAATAATTAATAGCCTGAATGAAGAACTCATTGAACAATTAATGCAACCAGGATTTTTATTTATCACATTCGGATCAGCATTTATTTACAAACTAAAGAGTGAAAATAGATATGTTGCAAACTGCCATAAACAACCGGGTATTTTATTCGATAAAGAAATTACATCTGAGGACAGCATTTATGCTCTCTGGAGAGAAACATTAACTAAACTTTGGCAATTAAATCCCAATTTAAAAGTTATTTTTACCGTAAGCCCTGTTCGACATATTCGGGATGGATTAATAGAAAATAATCATAGTAAAGCTCGTCTAATTCGAGTGATTGAGCAATTAGCAGCCACTCTGAAGGTTGATTATTTTCCATCTTATGAAATAATGATTGATGAATTAAGAGATTACCGATTCTACAAGGAAGATCGAGTTCATCCATCGGCAGAGGCAATTCAATACATTTGGAATCAATTTTCAGATTTATATTTTGATGGCCAAACAAAAAATAATATTCAAGAAATTTTAAAAATTAGAAAAAGATTAGGGCATCGTTCGAATACAGAATCAAGTTTGGATTTGAATTTAGTGAAGTCAATGGAGCAAATGAAAGAAAAATTTCCTTGGATAAATTGGTAGTCAAAAAAATAGTTAGTATCAAGATATAAAATTCTAAATCTGTCGCTCTGAAAATAATTGAAAATAGTATATTTGTTGGTGCAATTCTTCGAATATGGACATTAAACCAGGAGTCGTAACGGGTGATGGGGTTCAAAAAATCTTTGAACATGCCAAAAAGCATAAATATGCGCTTCCAGCCGTTAACGTAACAAGTTCGAGTACGGTTAATTCTGTAATGGAAACAGCTGCCAAATTAAATTCTCCAGTTATCATTCAATTTTCAAATGGAGGAGGATCATTCAATGCCGGAAAAGGGTTATCGAATACGAACGAACAATCTGCCATCTTAGGTGGAATAGCGGGTGCACTGCATATAAATACCTTGGCCGAGGCATATGGGTCAACGGTTATTCTTCATACTGATCATTGTGCAAAAAAACTCTTGCCATGGATAGATGGATTATTGATGGCTAGTGAAAAACATTTTATTCAAACAGGGAAACCTCTTTACAGTTCTCACATGATTGATTTATCAGAGGAACCTCTGACAGAAAATCTTGATATCTGTAAGCGATATTTAGAACGTATGACCAAAATGGGGATGACCTTAGAAATTGAACTTGGAATAACTGGCGGTGAGGAGGATGGGGTTGACAATTCAGACGTAGACTCCTCCAAACTTTATACCCAGCCAGAAGAAGTCGCATTTGCGTACGAGGAGTTAATGAAAATATCTTCACGATTTACCATCGCAGCTGCATTCGGTAACGTTCATGGAGTGTATAAACCAGGAAATGTAAAATTGACACCCATTATTCTTAAGAATTCTCAAGAGTATATTCAAAAAAAATTTAATACAAACGATAACCCCATCAATTTTGTTTTCCACGGAGGATCAGGATCAACAGTAGAAGAAATTCGCGAGGCAATATCTTATGGAGTCGTAAAAATGAATATCGATACTGATTTACAATTTGCATACACAGAGGGTGCTAGAGATTATATTTCATCAAAAATCGATTTCTTAAGAACACAAATAGGAAATCCAGAAGGGGAAGACTTACCGAATAAAAAGTACTATGACCCAAGAAAGTGGATTCGCGAGGCGGAATTAACCTTCATAAAGCGGTTGGAGCAAGCATTCTGTGATTTAAATAATGTGAACAGCCTGTCCAAATAATTGTTTTTAAAATATAATTAAAATTATGAGTTGGTTTAAGAGAAATAAAGAAGGGATTACTACAGCAACCAAAGATAAAAAAGAAACTCCGGAGGGTCTATGGGTAAAGTGTCCGAATTGTAAAACACTTTTTACCTCAGATGAGTTTGTCAAGAACAATTACGTTTGTAATCGGTGTTCACACCACGAAAAAATTGGTTCTGAGGAATATTTCCAACTCATATTTGATGAAGGAAAGTATACTGAACTTCACAAGGGTGTATTGGCTGGCGATCCTTTAAAATTTGAAGACACTAAAAAATATAGCGATCGTATTTCCTCTACTCAAAAAGCGACTGGTCTAAAAGATGCCATTCGGACTGCCCGTGGCAAATTAAACGATCAAAATTTCATTGTTGCAGCAATGGATTTTGCCTTTATTGGAGGGTCTATGGGTTCGGTTATGGGAGAAAAAATTAGCCGCGCAATCGATGATGCCATAAAATTGAAATGTCCTTTTATGATCATTTCTAAATCAGGGGGTGCTAGAATGATGGAGGCTGGATTTTCATTGATGCAAATGGCAAAAATTTCCGGTAAATTAGGTCAACTCGCTGAGCATAAACTTCCTTATATTTCCTACTTAACAGACCCTACAACAGGTGGTGTAACAGCGTCATTTGCCATGCTCGGTGATATAAATGTTGCTGAGCCTGGAGCACTCATTGCATTTGCTGGCCCACGGGTTGTAAAAGAAACAATTGGTAGAGATTTACCTGATGGCTTTCAAACCTCAGAGTTTCTGCTTGAGCACGGTTTCTTAGACTATATAATTGATCGAACGGAAATTAGAGATAAATTGAGCCTCTCACTAAAGTTATTTACCAACTAATGAAATTAAAAAAGGAAAATTGGGAGTTGACAAGAAAGAAGGGTTTTGTTCATTTTCTGTTGGTTAGAAGCTTTTTATTTTTTGGTTTACCTTTTACTTTCGTTCAATTTTTGTTTTTATCCTATGAGGGAAATGAACCTCAAATAGTTACGCTTTTATTATCTGGGGTGATTGCATCCTTAATTTATGGTTTCTCGATGTGGCATTTTGCGGAGCGAAAGTATAAAAAGGAAAATTCCAAAGAAAAGGCTTAATTTTTTTCTCAAAATATAAATCGGAACAATAAATTGAGCTAAAACCTTTGTCTTTTTTTAATTGTCAATTTTCAACATTCGAATATTCCCAGCATATTTTCTCTTAAATTGATTCAAAATTGGTGGTATTGTCGTAAATCAACCGAGCGAGGTGGCTTAAACATGCTAAAGAGTAAAAATTTCGACCGAATAATTTGATTGAAAGTAGAAATAGTAAAATTTAGAAACTTGATTATTTGATGATTTAGGAAAATCCATTAAATTATTCTGAAGTTAGATCTAGAAGAAAAACGTACTTTTTAAAACATTCTTATTCTTTAATCTGTTTGCATTATATGAAAACATTTTTATTTATCGGTTCTAATTCTGACGTTGCATTAGAGGCAAAAAAACAACTCGAAAGACAGGGAAATAAAATTATTTCAATTTCGAGAAATACATCGGAAGATGTTTCTAATTTCTTGAACGGCAATCCAGTGACAAATAATCTTCCTGAAATTGAAGACTCTATCGACGGATTGGTATATTTTCCCGGAAGTATACTTCTTAAACCGTTTAAAGCACTCAAGCAAGGAGATTTTCAGAATGAATACGAAATAAATGTTTTGGGTGCTATCAACTCCATTCAAAAGTATAGTTCCAAATTAACCGAGGGATCAAGCGTGATATTATTCAGTACTGTTGCTGTGCAGATAGGAATGCCATTTCATAGTGCTGTATCGGTGTCAAAGGGAGCTATTGAAGGTTTGACGCGAGCTCTTGCAGCTGAATTTGCTCCAAAAATTCGAGTAAATTGCATTGCCCCTTCCCTTACGAATACAAAAATGGCTGAAAAATTTTTAAGTACTCCGGAAAAAGTAGAAGCGGTTGGCCAAAGACATCCCTTGAAGAAAGTTGGAAAAAAAGAGGATATTGCAAATGCTGTACTATTTCTATTAAATGAATCTTCGGATTGGATGACTGGCCAAATTTTACATATAGACGGTGGTATGTCAACATTAAAAATATGAGTTTTAAGGGGAATAAAAGATACCTTCCTATTAAAATCTGCACAACATGTAATAAAGAATTTTCATGGCGTAAAAAGTGGGAAAAAAATTGGAATGAGGTGAAATTTTGCAGCCAGCGATGCCGAAAAAATAGAAATGAATAAAACATATATTTCTGCAAAACTAATTATGGGTGACCAGTTAAATTCTAGGCACCCTTGGTTTGACTCAGTCGACAATAACGTCTGCTTTGTATTCATGGAGGTACGGAGTGAAACGGATTATGTAAAACATCACATTCAAAAAGTAGTCGCTATTTTCGACAGTATGCGGAAGTTTGCTCAAGAAATAGAAAATAAAGGGCATCACGTTCATTATCTAAAAATCACAGACCCAGAAAATAAGCCAACGATAACAGAGAATTTAAAATCGATTTGTTCCAAATTTTCTGTTCAGGAACTTCATTACCAACTGCCAGATGAATATAGAGTCGACCAAGAGCTAAAACAACTTAAAAACAAGCTTGGAATTACTGTCTTTGAATCAGACACAAATCATTTTTTAACTTATAGAGAAGAGTTTGGCGAGTTTTTTAAGGGTAAAAAATCTTTTTTAATGGAAAATTTTTACCGCCACATGCGAGTTAAGCATGATATTCTCATGGACACATTCGGTAAACCGCTGGGCGGTAAATGGAATTTTGACCAAGAAAATAGAAAAAAAGTTCCTAAAAACCATCAAATTAAAACAGTTCCCCTTTCAAATAAAGATATTACAAAAGTACTTGAGGATATTAATCAATCTGGCATCAAGACGATCGGGGAAATTTCTCCTGGTCAATTTTCCTGGACTACAACCAGAAAAGAGGCGCTTGAATTATTGGAAAATTTTATCTCAATTGCCCTTCCTTTTTTCGGGACTCTCCAGGATGCGATGACTGAAAACCATTGGTACTTGTACCATTCTCGACTTTCTTTTGCGATGAATGTAAAATTGCTAAGTCCAATTGAAGTTATCAAACGAGTAGAGAAAGCATATCTTGAAAATCCAAACAAATATGAACTTAATCAAATTGAAGGTTTCATTCGTCAAATACTTGGTTGGCGTGAATATATGCGCGGAATCTATTGGTCTCAAATGCCTAATTATTCCAAACTCAATTTTTTTAAATACGAAAGACCACTTCCTGCTTGGTATTGGAACGGAAATACTAAAATGAATTGTTTGAAACATGCAATAGACCAATCACTTAAATTTTCCTATGCACATCACATACAACGCTTAATGGTCACAGGGAATTTTGCACTTCTCGCAGGAGTAAATCCGGATGAAGTGGACAATTGGTATTTAGGAATTTATATTGATGCATTTGAATGGGTTGAGATAACGAATACACGAGGCATGAGTCAATTTGCTGATGGAGGGATTGTGGGCTCGAAACCATACGTAAGTTCTGCTTCCTACATCAATAAAATGAGCGACTATTGTGGGAGCTGTCATTACTCATACGATAAAAAAGTTGGTCAAAATGCATGTCCTTTCAATTCCCTTTATTGGAATTTCTTTGATCAAAATTTTGATAAACTGCGCTCCAATCCAAGATTAGGGATGATGTTAAATGTTTGGAACAAAATGGCGCCACCTGATAGAACAGCTTTAATTTCACAAGCTCAATATTACTTAGAACGAATAGATACATTATGAAAAAAATAGGAATTATATTATTTACAAGTGATTTACGTCTTCACGACAATGCTCCTGTTCTACAAGCTATCAAAGAAAATGATGAAGTAATTCCACTTTATTGTTGGGATGAAAATTATATGAATAGTGAACAGTTTGGTTTTAAAAGAATGGGTGACATTCGAAGAGGATTTCTGCAAAAGGCATTAGAAGATCTCCACCAAGGTTTCAAATCTATTGGTGGTTATTTACTGGTTAAAAAAGGAAATCAATTTGAAGTAATACAGGAACTGCTGACACATTACTCAGTTTATAAAATTTATACGAAAAAGCAAGTTGGTATTGAAGAAAAGCGCGAAAATGAGCGCCTAAAAAAAATGCTTCTTACAAAAGGAGTAGATTTTGAGGAATACAGTACGAGTACGGTATATCACCCATCGGATTTACCGTTTTCAATGTCTTCTATACCCGAGATTTTTACTAAATTCAGAAAAATAGTCGAAAAAGAAGCATCGGTTCGTCAATCGTTACCTGTGCCTCAATCCATTTCGTGTCCCTTAATTCGTAATGATGTACAAGAACTGAATAGCCTCAATTACGTGCTTGCTGTGGACGAAAGAAATTCACTTCCGGCATTTGGAGGAGAATCAATGAGTCTTAAGCATTTAAATGCCTATTTATTTTTTGGAAAGCATATATTACACTACAAAGAAACACGCAATGAACTTTTAGGTAGTGCTTTTTCATCGAAACTATCACATTGGTTAGCTTTGGGTTGTATCTCCCCAAAATTTATTTATCACGAAGTAAAGCGATTTGAATATGAGGTTGAGTCAAATGACTCAACATATTGGCTCATATTTGAATTATTATGGCGTGACTTCTTTCGTTTTTCATTCAAAAAACATCCGATTGATTATTTTCAATTACACGGTATTCTTGGGAGGTCAGAGCGAAAAGAGACAAATGACCCGAAATTAATTGAATCGTGGATAAATGGAGAAACGCCAAATGCATTTGTAAATGCTGCCATGAAGGAATTAAAATTAACCGGCTGGACATCAAATAGAATGAGGCAAATAGTTGCGAGCTATTTCATTTATGATTTAGAACAGGATTGGAGAATCGGTGCAGCATATTTTGAATCGCAATTAATTGATTACGATGTGTCTTCAAATTGGGGTAATTGGGCATACATTGCAGGTGTTGGAAATGATCCCCGAGCAGGTAGGAAATTTAATACTGAAAAACAAGAGGAACAGTATGATAAAAATAAACGTTATCAAGTTTTATGGAACAAAGTTTAGTCTGTGAATACAGCAACTTACCCTCACCATTGGCGTATGCAGTAATACAGCCTGAGAAAGGTTCAAATCTATCTAATTCGGATATTGATCGAATCATTGAGATGGCATGGGAGGATCGCACTCCATTTGATGCTATAAAATGTCAATTTGGACTCAACGAGCAAGCGGTTCGCAATTTAATGCGCAAGGAACTGAAAGCTAAATCATATAGCCGCTGGAGAAAACGCGTTGAAGAATGTAAAACAAAACATAGTAAGACACGATCTGAGGAAATAAATCGCTTTAAATGTTCAAGGCAGCGAACTATAACTAAAAATAGAATCTCCAAAAGATGATTTGCATCGATAAAATTGAATTTCAGAAATTAGCAAAGGTTCCCCGATTACATCTAATCAATTCTTGTATGGGTTTTAAATCAGCTAATCTCATTGGTACTATTTCGAAAGATGGCATCACAAATCTCGCTGTATTCTCAAGTATTACTCATTTGGGAAGTGACCCGGCTTTACTAGGTTTTATACTTCGTCCTACTACGGTTCCTCGTCATACCTATACTAATCTTAAAGACATAGGCTTTTTTTCGGTTAATGCTATTTCAGAAAGTTTCATCAGGTCAGCACATCAAACTTCTGCCAATTATCCGAAAGAGGTGAGTGAATTCGAAGCGACGGGAATCGCTGTTGAATGGAAACAAACTATTAACGTTCCCTTTGTAAGAGACAGCGCAGTTCAATTACTCTGTAAATATGTAAATGAATACGAAATTAAAGAAAATGGAACCATCCATGTCATTGCATCTATTGAAAAAATCTTTGTAAAAGATGAATTGTTAGGTGAAGACTACTGGATTCAGTTGGATAAAGGAAATGTCGTGGCTATTAATGGTCTAGACGGATATTCAAAAACAGAACTTATCGAGCGTTTGCCATATGCACGCGCTCCAAAATGATTAATTATCCCCTTAAAAGAGGAAAGCAACAGGTAAATGTACTTCCTGAATTTGGTATACTTGAAACATAAATTTTCCCTTTGTGGGCCTCAATGATCGTCTTAACATAATTTAATCCAAGACCAAATCCCTTCACATTATGGATATTACCATTGGGAACACGGTAAAATTTCTCAAAAATTAGTTCAATATTATCTTTTGAAATTCCAATCCCATTATCAGAAATAGCAACTTTTAAAATTTTTTCATTCGAGCTTGTGTGAATTATGATCATGGGCTCTTTTTCACAATATTTTGTAGCATTATCTAAAAGATTAAAAAATAAATTGGTAATATGAACCAAATCCGCATGAATAAAATGATTTTCAGCCTCTGCCTCCAACGTAATTTGACCTCCTTTTATTTCTTGACTGAATTCATAATTTTCTTTTATATCCTTTAGTATTTCGTGAATATCAATTTTTTCATTTTTCATTGTAATTTCTTCGCGATCTAACTTCGCAAAATTCAATACTTTTTCAACTTGACTTTCTAATCTTTTATTTTCTTTAAATATGATTGAAGCATAGCGTTGAATTTTTTCAGTATCACTATGGTTAGTAGGTCTCATCATCATTTCGGCAGATAATCCAATTGTTGAAATGGGTGTTTTTAACTCATGTGTCATATTATTGATGAAATCATTTTTTATTTCTGACAGTTTTTTCTGCTTGACAATGACATTAATAGTAAAAACAAAAAATACGAGAATAAGAATGGCTATTAGAACCACATATATCCAAGGAGAAAAATTAGTTTTTAGTGGATTCATTTTTTTAAAGTCTGTACTAGGAAAATAGACTGTAAAATAATGTCCATCAAGCTTTTTTGATAATTTAGGTGAAATAATCTTTACTGTTTTTGGGGCATTTTGAAAAGACCCTTGTCCTTTGTATTGTATTAAGTCACTGTAAATCATTTTCTCAACGAAACAATCGTAAATTCCCACTTGAAAATCCTGATTTATCTTGTTATAATAAAATTCTCGTTTTAGAATGGTTTCTAAATAAAATAATTGAAGCTCATCACTTATTTCAACCAAAAAATAATTATCACTCAACAATTGAACAGCCCCATATTGATCCGTACTATCCGCAGTTTGTTTTGATATAATTCGTCTTATATTTTGAAGTGATGAGATCACCTGACTCTTAAAATAATTCTTATTTAATTCAACTTGTTTTTGTTGAATTTCAATATTTTCACCTTGTATGGATTGCGTATTTTTAATCCACATTATTTGAATCACTAAAATGCAGATCATTGAAATAATAGCAAAAAGAATAACTGTATTGATAGTTCGAACTTTCATTTTCTTACTAAAGAATTGAATTATCAAAGTTAAAAATTCAAGTTAGACTTCAATCATTAAAAAATCAGTAAGTTTAAGTTTAATTTATCAAATGGTAGAAAAAAAATCAATTTGGAGTATTATAACAGCATCCTCGCTCGGAACTGTAATCGAATGGTATGATTTTTATATCTTTGGAAGCTTAGCACCCATAATTGCCACGCAATTTTTCCCCAAAGAAAACCCGACGGCCGCATTTTTAGCAACCCTTGCTGCTTTTGGTGTCGGATTCGTTATTCGTCCTTTTGGAGCAATAGTTTTTGGTAGACTTGGAGATTTAATGGGCCGAAAATCTACCTTTTTACTTACTTTGGTTCTAATGGGTATTTCAACATTTGCAATTGGTTTGATACCTTCCTATGAGTCTATTGGGATATTAGCGCCAATAATTGTCTTCATCCTACGAGCTATTCAGGGCTTAGCTTTGGGCGGAGAGTACGGTGGCGCTGCGATTTACGTGGCTGAACACGCACCGGAAGGGAAAAAAGGTTATTTCACAAGCTTTATTCAAACCACGGCAACTTTCGGATTACTTCTCTCACTTGCGGTTATTTTACTCTGTAAATATTTAGTTCCTGAGGGGCAATTTGAATTGTGGGGTTGGCGATTGCCTTTTCTTATATCTATAATTTTAGTTATCGTTTCCTATTTTATCCGAATAAAAATGGATGAATCTCCCGTTTTTCAGCAAATGAAAGCAGCTGGTAAAACCGTCAAAAATCCATTAAAAGATAGTTTTACAAAATGGAAAAATCTTCGGTTGGTCCTTATTTCTTTATTTGGAGTGGTAGCAGGGCAAGGTGTAATATGGTATACAGGTCAATTTTACGCTATGAATTTTAGTATAAAAACACTGCACATTCAGGAGGATCAAATTCAATATATGTTGATTCCGGTTTTACTATTAGCAACCCCATTTTTTATCCTTTTTGCAAAGCTTTCAGACCGTATTGGTAGAAAAAAAGTAATGATGACCGGAGTACTATGCGCAAGTTTATTATACATACCCATTTACAAACAGATGACTATTTTGGCTGACTGGCGCTCATGGGAGCAAAATCCGGAAGATTATCATACACAATCTTTTTCTAAGAAAATAGAAAACAAGGAAGGAAATACAAGTGGCTCTGTCATTGTGACCAATAAAACTTCCTACACAAATGGTTGCAAACGCATTGAAAAAATGAAGTTAGAGAATTCTAGCAAAGGAAAAAATGCAGTAGAAACCAAGCAGCAAATTCAATTAAGCTCCTCAAAATTATTCTTCTTAGGTTTTCTTATTTTTATCCAATTGCTTTTTGTTTGTATGGTTTATGGACCAATTGCTGCATTTTTAGTCGAATTATTTCCTCCCGAAATTAGATATACTTCATTATCGCTACCTTATCACATAGGAAATGGCATTTTTGGTGGTTTAACACCCTTAATTGCTGAAGTTCTAGTTCTCAAATTTAATGATCCACTTGCAGGGCTATGGTACCCGGTTAGTATCGGAGTGATAACATTTATTGTTGGAATGCTATTTATAACTTCTCCAAAAAATAAGGTAACCATTGAATGATTCTACAATTACAAAACTTTAGTTCAATAGGAATTCTTACTTTTGTCTGCAGTTTAAATAATTATGGAAACTATTACAATCATATTTACAGCACTCATTTCTTCTGGAGGCGTTATTACAATGGCATATTACTTATTAAAGCGAGAAACCGATCGTGAAAAATTGAACTTACAGTTAGAATTACGCAAGAGCCGGCAGGAATATTTTTTACCTAGCAGAGTTGAATCCTATCAACGAGCAATTTTATTGCTAGAACGAATTCACCCAAATAGTTTAATTATGCGGATACATAATCCTGGACTTTCCGCACGAGCGATGCAAGCTGAACTCCTCAAGACAATTAGAGAAGAATACGACCACAACGTTGCTCAACAGTTATTTATCTCTCCAAAAGGTTGGAAAATGTTAAAAGATTCCAAAGATGAAACAATTAAAATTATCAATATCGCTGGAAATCAAATGATCGAAACAGCTGTAAGTACTGATTTAGCTACAAAAATCTTTGAATTAGTTAGCGAAATTGGAGAGTTGCCGACTGAAATAACTGTTGAATTCCTTAAACAAGAATTACAAGATTTATTTTAATCATTATCTATTCAACATTTTATTCTTAAATAACCGGGATTCTTTTCATACAGAAAAGTAATGAATTTCGGTGAAAATTACCTTTTATCCTTGAAAATATCGTTTTTTGAGAAGTTACCCCTACTTTTTGAACATATGTTAATATTTTTTATCATTTTTTTCATTTACCCCCCTTAAAATTTTATTAATTTCGTGAAAAAATATTAAAATGGCAACAAAAAGACTTCGAGCATACCAGGATGTATTAAATAGAAAACCAAACCCCATTGAATTTGGAGGAAAACTATCTGATATTTATGCAAAAAATGTTTTTCATATTGATGTAATGCGAGAGTATCTCCCTTCAGAGGCATTTAAATCCATGATGGCATCCGTAAATAGTGGTGCCCGCCTTGACCGTAAAAATGCAGATCAAGTTGCCTCCGCGATGAAGGATTGGGCGATTTCAAAAGGAGCAACTCATTACACCCATTGGTTTCAACCATTAACGGGTGCTACTGCTGAGAAACACGATGCCTTTTTTAAACCAACTGGTCCAGGTAGAGCAATTGAACGCTTTGATGGCGATTTGTTGGTTCAACAAGAACCGGATGCATCATCTTTCCCAAATGGAGGAATCAGGAATACTTTTGAAGCAAGAGGATATACCGCTTGGGATCCATCTTCTCCGGCTTTTGTTATCGGGAAAACACTTTGTATTCCAACTATTTTTATATCATATACCGGTGAATCTCTGGATGTTAAAATGCCTTTATTGAAAGCGCTTCATGCAGTTGATGAGGCTGCAGTTGCTATTTGTCAATATTTTGATAAGAACGTTACAAAAGTTAATGCTACATTGGGTTGGGAACAGGAATATTTCTTAATCGATAAAGCTCTTTTTAATGCTCGACCAGATTTAATTATGACTGGACGTGCTCTTTTTGGACATGCACCTGCCAAAGGACAACAATTAGAAGACCATTATTTTGGATCTATTCCGGAAAGAGTTACCGCCTTCATGCGAGAATTTGAAATGGAATCTCTGTTGTTGGGAATTCCTGTTACAACACGTCATAATGAAGTTGCGCCAAATCAATTTGAATGTGCGCCAATTTTCGAAGAATGTAATTTGGCAAATGATCATAACTTATTATTGATGGATTTATTAGAAAAAATTGCCATTAAACATGATTTTAGAGTTTTGTTGCACGAGAAGCCTTTTGCGGGAGTGAACGGATCAGGAAAACATAACAATTGGTCATTAAGTACAAATACAGGTGTGAATCTACTTGCTCCTGGAAAAAATCCAAAATCTAACTTACAATTTTTAACATTCTTTGTAAATACGATTAAGGCTATTCATGACAATGCTGATTTATTGAGAGCTTGTATCGCATCAGCGGGAAATGATCACAGACTTGGTGCAAACGAAGCTCCGCCTGCAATTATATCCGCATTTATCGGTTCGCAATTATCCGCTCTTTTAGATGATTTAGAAAAGAATATCAAAGCGGGTAAAATGACACCACAAGATAAGACAGAATTAAAGTTAAATATTGGTAAAATCCCTCAAATCTTGTTAGATAACACAGATCGAAATAGAACCTCTCCATTTGCTTTTACAGGAAATAAATTTGAATTCAGAGCGGTTGGTTCATCGGCAAACTGTGGTTCATCAATGATTGTTTTGAATACCATTATGGCAAATCAGTTGATTGAATTCAAAAAATTAGTAGATGCTCGTATCGACAAAGGAGAAGGAAAAGATGAAGCCATTTTAAAAGAATTACAATCCTTGATTAAACAATCAAAGAAAATTCGATTTGAAGGAAATGGATACGGCGATGAGTGGGTAAAAGAAGCTGAAAAACGCGGATTATCGAACTTGAAAGATACGCCAAGAGCCCTGAAAGTATTGCATGATAAAAATGTAGTTAAGTTATTCGACAAAATGAATGTACTTTCTCCTCGCGAACTTGAAGCAAGGCAAGAAATTGAGTTTGAAAACTATTGTTTAAAAATTCAAATTGAATCTCGTTTAATGGGCGATATCACGCAGAATTACTTCATTCCAGCAGCAGTCGAATATCAAAATAAATTAATTCAAAACGTACAAGGTTTGATGAATGTGTTAGGAGATAAAGCGGGCAGAGAGGCTTCAAAAGCTCAAATTTCTTTGATCGAACGCGTTTCAATTCACCTCAATGCTATGAAAACCGCTTCGGATACGATGCTTGATAATCGCAAGAAAGCAAACAAGATTGATAACGCTGAAAAGAAAGCATTGGCATATTGCGATACTGTAAAAATTCATTTTGACGAAATTCGCTATCACGCTGATAAACTCGAATTATTGGTTGAGGACGAATTATGGCCTTTGCCAAAATTTAGGGAAATGTTATTCACTAGATAAAATTAACTAAAGTTCGCTTTCTACTTGTTATTCCATTGTGTCATTGCTAAACTCAATCCGATGGTTACAAACGATTTTACTGCTTCCTTTGCAACATCAATTCTTTCTGAAAGAACTTCAAACTCATCTGAATCCCATGTTCCTAACACATAATTAGACTGTTGGCCCTTCAAGAAATCGTTTCCAACACCGAACCGTAAACGAGCATACTCTTTTGAATTCAGCGTGGATTGAATATCCTTTAAACCATTGTGTCCACCATCACTCCCCTTGCCTTTCATTCTAATTTTCCCAAAAGGAAGCGAAATATCGTCTGTAACAACTAAAATATTCTCAGGGTGAATTTTCTCGTGCTGCATCCAATAATTAAGTGCTTTACCACTTAAATTCATGAATGTTGTTGGTTTAATTACAACCAAAATTCTTCCTTTAAACTTAACCTCTGCTCGATCTGCCAACTTTGAGGATATGAATTTTCCATCTAAATCAGCAACTAGTTTTTCAGTAACAAGAAATCCAATATTATGTCTTGTTTGCTCATATTGAACACCCGGATTACCCAATCCTATAATTAAATACTTCATATTGATTGAATTGAAAATTCAGGAAATAATGAAAGAATTCCATTTTCATTCGCCTCACAAACCCCCCTTTCCGTTATGAGGCCCGAAACAAGTCGTGCTGGTGTAACATCAAATCCATAATTACGCGCTGAAGTAGTTTCTGGACAAATAAGAATAGAATCAATCTGCCCATCAGAACGTAAACCGGTTAAATATTTTACCTCATTTTGATCACGTTCTTCAATTGGAATTTCAGTCAATCCATCACGAATATTCATATCGAGTGATGTGGATGGAAGGGCAACATAAAACGGAATATTATTATCTTTCGCAGAAAGAGCTTTCAAATAAGTTCCAATTTTATTGGCTACATCTCCATTTCTCGTAGTTCGATCCGTTCCCACAATTACCATATCTACCATTCCATGTTGCATCAAGTGCCCACCAGTATTATCAACAATTAGAGTATGAGGGATTCCATGACGAGTTAATTCATACGCTGTTAAATTTGAACCTTGATTGCGTGGGCGAGTTTCATCTACCCAAACATGCACTTTAATTCCTTTTAAATGAGCTTGATAAATGGGTGAGGTAATTGTCCCCCATTGAATACATCCCAGCATTCCGGCGTTACAATGGGTTAATATATTGATTGTTTTTCCCTGTTTATGTAATGATATTTCTTCAAGTAATGGCAACCCATGAACACCAATCATTCGGCAAGTTTCAATATCATCTGATACAATGGAGTTTGCCTGACTTAAGGAGTCTGCCAAAAAATTATCTGATTTATCTAAACATTCGCGCATTTTATCCAATGCCCAAAAGAGATTTACGGCAGTTGGTCGTGATGCCTTAAGTTCTTCAAAAGCACTATCTAAAAAGTTACCATCAAATTCTTTTTCGATCATTTCTCTGACCGCAAGATAAACCCCATAGGCTGCAGTGGCTCCAATTAATGGAGCGCCACGAACGGTCATATTTTTAATCGCATCCACAGCATCCTTGTGGGTCCTTAATTGAATAATTTCTAATTTATGCGGTAAAATGCGTTGGTCAATGACTTCAACATAACCACTCTCATTTAGCCAAATTGTCCGAAAATCCTTCATTTTACCTTATTTGTTGACTAAAATACATAAAAAGCTCGATTAATTTTATTGGACGTAATTACTTTACGTTCTTCTATAATAATATTTGTATTCAAAATTATAAATATGAAAACACACTTTATTGAAAATATCGAATTTAATAGCCTTGACAACGATATTCGTGTTCAATGCTTGGTTGAAGATGGAAATTTTTCGCACCAAAGTACAATAATCCTCGCATCACGATGGATAAACAAATTATTAATGTATATTCAAAAATTAAATCCTGAGGAGCAAATTGACGAAAAAATTGAGCGAATATTTTTCCCGAATGGAACAATTTTGTACAAACTAAATACGCTGAGATTTGTAAAAAATCAAATAGCTTGGGAGGAATTTTTAGGCGAAGATGTTGAACTCAAAAAAATTCGGGCTTAAAGTTTACGTGCCACTTCCACTTCTTCAAATGCTTCAATTACGTCACCGATATTGATATCGTTAAACTTTTCAATATTCAAACCACATTCGTAATTATTTTTTACTTCTTTAACATCGTCTTTAAATCTCTTTAATGATCCTAAAATTCCGGTATGAACTACAATTCCATCTCGGATAATTCGGATTTTCGATGTTCTTTTGATAATTCCATCAATCACAAAGCAGCCTGCAATTGTGCCGACTTTAGTAATATTGAATGTTTCGCGTATTTCTGCCGTCCCCAAAATTTTCTCCTCAATATCGGGGGATAGCATTCCTTCCATGGCTGATTTAATTTCTTCAATCGCCTTGTAAATTATAGAATACAATCGTATATCAATTTGTTCATTTTCGGCAAGCTTACGCGCAGTTACAGTGGGTCTAACTTGGAATCCCAGAATGATTGCATCCGATGCTGAAGCCAAATTTACATCTGCTTCTGATATTGCTCCCACACCTTTGTGAATAATTTTAACTTGAATTTCCTCCGTTGATAATTTGAGTAAGGCATCTGATAAGGCCTCTATTGAACCATCAACATCTCCTTTTACGATAATATTTAATTCTTTGAAATCTCCAATAGCTAATCGTCGACCAATTTCATCAAGTGTAATGTGCTTGGTAGTTCTGAGACCTTGCTCTCGATATAATTGTTCTCTTTTTGTAGCGATATTCCGCGCTTCCTTTTCATCATCGAGAATGTTAAACTTATCGCCTGCACTTGGCGCTCCGCTAATACCAAGGATTGAAACGGGTTGTGATGGACCAGCTTCTTTAACAACTCTTCCATGTTCGTCATGCATGGCTCTTACCTTTCCATAATATCGTCCCACCAGAATAACATCACCAACTCGCATCGTTCCGGCCTCAACTAATAAATTTGTAACATAACCTTTCCCTTTATCAAGAGAAGACTCTATTACAGTTCCTACTGCATTTTTATCTGGATTTGCCTTCAGGTCAAGAATTTCTGCTTCAAGCAATACTTTATCAAGCAGAGCATCTATATTCAAGTTTTGTTTCGCTGAAATTTCTTGTACTTGGTATTTTCCACCCCAATCTTCGACTAAAATATTCATTCCTGAAAGTTGCTCACGAATTTTATCCGAATTGGCACCTGGTTTATCGATTTTGTTAATGGCAAAAACCATCGGTACTCCGGCAGCCTGAGCATGAGAGATGGCCTCTTTTGTCTGAGGCATCACATCGTCATCAGCTGCGACAATGATAATTGCAACATCAGTAACTTGAGCTCCGCGGGCACGCATCGCTGTAAAAGCCTCGTGACCTGGTGTATCTAAAAATGTCATTTTACGACCATCTTTCAAGGTAACAGAATATGCACCAATATGTTGTGTTATTCCTCCGGCCTCTCCTTCAGATACATTGGCATTACGTATTTTATCCAATAATGATGTTTTACCATGATCAACGTGCCCCATCACAGTGATAATTGGTGGACGAGAAAGAAGTTCATCTTCCGTATCTTCTTGAACAGTAATGGCCTCGGAAATTTCTGCGCTCACGAACTGTGTTTCGAATCCAAACTCATCTGCAATTATTTGAATGGTCTCAGCATCGATTCGTTGGTTAATGGAAGCAAAAATACCGAGTGACATACATGCAGAAATAACTTGTGTAGATTGAATATTCATCATAGATGCCAATTCTGACACTGTCACAAATTCGGTTAATTTTAAAATCTTTTCCTCAAGTTCAGCTTGTTCTAATTCTTCCTGGCGGCGCTGAGAAACAATTTCACGCTTCGCCCGTCTATTTTTTGATGCTTTTGATTTACCTCCTTGATTGGATAATCGAGCTAAAGTCTCTTTAATTTCTTTTTGAATATCAACCTCTCTTATTTCTTGCTTTTCAACTTTTTCTTTATTGGAATCTTTGCTGTACGTGCTCGATCGAGAATCAACGGAACCAGAATTTTCAACTTTTTTAATTCTTTTTCTTTTTTTCCGCTGATCTTCCACTGAATTTGCAGGGGTTGAAGGCTTCGGTTTTTCTATTGGCAAATCAATTTTTCCAAGTACAGTTGGTCCAGACAAAACTTTCCGCTCAATGCGAATGGTTTCGATATTCTCTCGATTTTCGGTTGAATCAGATTCTTTATTTTTATCCTCAGTCGGTGTATCGTGGATCTCATCAGCATCAATTCTGGGTGCCTCATCACTTTCGACTTTTGGTTCTACTTTATGACCAGCAGACTTCAAATCAATATTTCCAACAATATTTACTTTTGATTTCGGAGCAGGTGAGAAGGGTTCTAAAACGGAACGCTTTATCTCATCCAAGTTGATGGGCGTATCCTCTTCATCATCCGCCTCTTCTTGATAATTAACCTCATCTCGAGTTACCTTCACAATTACAGTGTCTTTAGTTTCTCTTGCTTCAATCACATTTTTTGACTGCTCATTTGATTCTACGTCCGAACCAAATTCTGCACGCAAAAGCAAAATTTGAGACTCTTCCAATTTAGTATTTGGATTGGAATCTATTTTTATCCCCTTAGACTCGAGAAATTCGACAAGCGTTGAAACCCCAATATTGAGTTCACTTGCCGCTTTTCCTAAACGAATTGGTTTTCCAGCCATAACTTTTCAATATTCTTTAAAACTAAACGTATATTACTCCAAAAATAATTATTCAAATTCTGCCATTAAAATTCGAAGCACCTCTTCAACGGTTTCATATTCTAAATCAGTTCGTTGTACCAAATCATCAATACCAATTTCAATTACTGCTTTGGCTGTATCACAGCCGATTGCTTTTAATTCGTCTAATATCCAACCATCAATTTCATCTGCAAATTCTTCCAAATCAACATCCTCAATGTCAACTTCACCATCCCGATAAACATCGAGTTCATATCCGCTCAATCTACCGGCTAATTTAATATTATTTCCCCCTTTTCCAATAGCTAAAGACACCTGGTCTGGCTTTAAAAAGATTTTTGCACGTTTATCACTTTCATTTAATTCAATGGATGTAATTTTTGCCGGTGATAAAGCTCTTTGGATAAGTAATTGAGCGTTTGAAGTATAGTTGATGACGTCAATATTTTCATTTTTCAGCTCTCTAACTATTCCATGAATTCTAGAACCCTTCATTCCGACACATGCTCCAACAGGATCAACACGATCATCGTAGGATTCAACAGCAACTTTTGCCCTTTCGCCAGGCTCGCGCACAATACGCTTAATTGTTATTAAGCCATCAAAAACCTCCGGGACTTCTAATTCAAACAATCTTTCTAAAAATTCAGGCGCTGTTCTTGACAAGATAATAACAGGTGTTGAATTACGCATATCAACTTTCGAAACGACCGACCGAACGCTCTCTCCTTTTTTGAAATAATCTGAAGGAATCTGTTCAGATTTTGGTAGAATTAATTCGTTCCCTTCATCATCTACCACCAAAATTTCTTTTTTCCATACCTGATAAACTTCCCCGGTTATTATTTCACCAACTCTTTCTTTATATGCTTTATATAGGCTATCTTTCTCCAACTCCATAATTCGGGAAATTAAGTTTTGTCGTAAAGAAAGAATATTTCGTCTGCCAAAATCGGCAAACTTGAACTCCTCCGTTACTTCCTCCCCAATTTCGAAATCAGGTTCAATTTTTACAGCATCTGAATAAGCTATCTCAATATTTGGATCCTCAACTTCCCCGTCATCAACAATTTCTTTGTTCAAAAAGATTTGTACATCACCTTTATCAATATTAACGATGATGTCAATATGCTTATCTGTATTAAATTTCTTTTTAAACATGGAACGAAAAACATCTTCTAAGACATGTTGCATTGTCTGTTTGTCAATATTTTTTAATTCTTTAAACTCTAAAAACGAGTCGGTTAATTCTACATTATTCATAGTTTGAATTTAATTAAATGAAATCACAATTTTTGTTTCTTTTATTTGTTTAAAGGGAAGAATTACTTCTTCGACTATTTTCTGTTTTTTCTTAGTGCCTTGAATTTTTTCTACTCTTTCATTTTGTAGTTTAATATAATCACCCTCTACTTCGACCAATTGACCTTCAACTTTTTTGCCTTCAATGGTAATTACTTTTACGCGTTTTCCTCTGTGCTTTCTGTACTGATTCCAATGAATTAAAGGCCGGTCAAGACCTGCAGAGGAAACATTTAATTCAAAATCTTCTCTTTCGCGATCTAAATTTTTCTCAATATTTCTCGAAACTGCAATACATTCCTCGATAGAAACCCTTCCTTCTGTTTTATCAATCGCCACATGAATTACATTGGATGAACTAATTGATAGGTCCACCAAATAGATTTTCTCATCCAACTCTTGCGTTCGCTCCTCAATCAATTTTATGACTTTTTTCTTATCGATCATATGGTAATAAAAGAGGGGACTTTCGTCCCCTCATTCTTAATTTCTATAAAAGTGACACAAAGATAAGGCAATCTTATTGATTTTCCAAAAGAAAATGGATTATTTTTGTTCAAAAATACGGAAAAGTGCTAATTGAACTTGATAACAAAATCATATCGACTCAAATCTTTGAAAAGAAATTTGTTTGTGACTTGAATCAATGCAAAGGCAATTGTTGTGTGGAAGGAGATGCCGGAGCTCCTCTCCGGTGGGATGAAGTTAATCAAATAGAAAAAGACATCGAATATATAAAACCTTTTATGAAAAAGGAAGGAATTGAAAAAGTTGAGGAAACAGATTTTTTTTATTTAGATCCTGAAAATGAACCGGTTTCGTCACTTGTAAACAACAAGGAATGTGTTTTTGTAGTTTTTGAAAACGGGATAGCTAAATGTTCTATAGAAAAAGCTTACAACCAGGGAGCGACAAAATTAAAAAAACCTCTTTCCTGCCACCTCTACCCCATTCGATTAAAAAAATTCAATGAATCAATAGCGATTAATTTTGAGGAATGGGGAATTTGTGCGCCTGCTTGCAGTTGTGGGGAGAAATTAAATGTCCCAGTATTTAAATTTCTCAAAGAACCTCTTATTCGTGCTTTTGGAGAGGATTTTTATAACGAATTGGAAATAATTAGTAAAGAAATTTAGTCTACGCAAGAGCCTTTTCCAAATCACTAATTAAATCCTCTGAATCTTCAATTCCAACGCTCAAACGAATTAAAGAATCAACTACCCCACTTTGTTCTCTTATTTCTTTTGGAATAGATGCGTGAGTCATTGTTGCGGGATGCCCAATTAGAGACTCAACACCACCCAACGATTCGGCGAGAGAAAATAGATGAACCTTTTTAACGACTTCAAGGGCATCTTCTAATTTATTTCCTTTTAAAGTGAATGAAATCATACCACCAAAACCACGCATTTGCTTTTTAGCAATGGTATGATTGGGATGAGATTCAAATCCGGGCCAGTATACCTTTTCAATTTTTGAATGTTGGTTGAGATAATTTGCAATTTTTTCCCCATTTTCGCAATGACGTTGAATTCTCAAGTGCAAGGTTTTTATCCCACGTAAAACGAGAAAAGAATCCATTGGTCCAGTTACAGCACCTGAGGAATTTTGAATTCGGTACATTTCTTTCGCAATTTCATCATTTGAAGTAACCAACGCTCCCATTATTACATCTGAGTGCCCACCTAAATACTTAGTTACTGAATGCATTACTATATCAGCCCCTAAATCAAGAGGTGTTTGTAAATAAGGAGTAGCAAATGTGTTATCAACACAAACCCATGCACCACAACTCTTAGCTATTTTGGACATTGCTTCAATATCTACAATATTCATCATGGGATTTGTTGG
The DNA here is from genome assembly GCA_016868915.1 of Bacteroidota bacterium. GTDB lineage: Bacteria > Bacteroidota > Bacteroidia > Flavobacteriales_D > Crocinitomicaceae > UBA952. The sequence continues at coordinate 30,661 of VGFL01000017.1, forward strand.
AGTTTCTACCCAAATCATTCTCGTTTTGCTATTCACGAGATTCCGAACTTCCTCAGGATTTTGCATATTTACGAAGTGGAATTTAATTCCATACTTTTGAAATATCGTTGTAAAAATTCGATATGAGCCCCCATATAAATCGTTGGTAGAAATGACCTCATCGCCAGGATTCAGCATTTTTATTACACAATCAATGGCAGCTAATCCTGAACCAAAACAAGCTCCATATTTTCCATTTTCAATGGCTGCGATATTTTGTTCCAAAGCATGTCTAGTAGGATTTAAAGTTCGTGAATATTCGTACCCCTTATGATTCCCTACTCCCTCTTGGACATAGGTTGAAGTTTGATAAATAGGTGTCATAATTGCTCCAGTTGCTGGATCTGGCTCAACACCTGCATGAATGGCTTTGGTTGCAAATTTCATCGACTAAGTTTTTGGTAAAATTAAAATATCTTTTGGTTGAATAATGAAAAATAATTCTTAAATTCAATAATATAACTAAAAATGAACAACGCAGATTTAGGAACATTCGGTGAGCAATTAGCTTGTGACTTCATTCGAAAAAAAAATTATCAAATTATTGATCGCAATTACCGATTCAAAAAAAATGAAATTGATATTGTTGCAAAAAAAGATAACAAATTAATCATTATTGAAGTTAAAACGAGACAGACATCAGAAATTGGAGAGCCCTGGCAAGCAGTGAGTAAACAAAAACAAAAACAAGTTATAAAAGTTGCCAATCATTACGTGCAGAATAATAATATTGAATTGGAAACTCGATTTGATATTATCTCAATTATTCACAACTCATTTAGAACAGAATTAATTCATATTGAGGAGGCATTTTACCCACGTTGGTAAGTTCAGCCTTTTGCCTATCTTTGCACGAAAAAAAATAAACAATTACAGATTGTAAGATTATCAGATAGTAACACAGAAAGTTAAAACAGAAATACAATTCAATGGTTAAATCCATTACATTGATAACCGTTAAACTTAAGCATGATTAAACGAACAAAATCGGAGACCTCTAGAAGAAATACAGAAAAAAACCCACTATCAAAATCTTCTTCGAATAAATCAAAATCAAAAAAAGATTCTGGAGAGGGAGTAAATTCGAGGGATAAGCGAAAATATATTGAGTTTAAACAACGAATGAAAAAAGGTGACCCGCTTCCTTCCTTTAATGAAGATGCCATTCGTCTTAATAAATATCTTTCAAATGCAGGAGTTTGCTCTCGGAGAGAGGCGGATGTATTAATTCAAACTGGCGTTATAACTGTGAATGGAGAAATAATTAATGAATTAGGCTATAAAATTAAGCCAAATGATGTTGTTCAATATGACGGTGAAACAATTAACGCAGAAAAAAAACGTTACGTTTTACTCAACAAACCCAAGGGATTCATCACAACTATGGATGATCCTAGAGGGAGAAAAACGGTAATGTCTTTGGTCAAGAAAGCATGTAGAGAACGAATTTATCCAGTTGGTCGTTTAGATCGAGAGACGACAGGACTCCTACTTTTTACAAATGATGGTGACATGGCTAAAAAGTTGACGCATCCACGCTATCAAGCACGAAAAATTTATCACGTAGAAACGGATAAACAGATTAAAAAAGAAGACTTAGAAAAATTGCTAAGTGGAGTAGTATTGGAGGACGGTAAAACCCAATGCGACAAGGCCAACTATGTCGAAGGTGGGACGGATCATGAGGTGGGAGTTGAACTACATTCGGGTAAAAATAGAATTGTACGAAGGTTGTTTGAGGCATTAGGATACAAAGTAGTGAGACTTGATCGTGTGCAATTTGCTAGTTTAACGAAAAAAGATTTGCCTCGGGGAATGTATCGTCACCTAACAGAGCATGAAATCGCATTTTTAAAAATGACAAAATGAAGTTTACTCTTTTCATTTACATAGTATTAATTCTGGCATCTTGTAATTTTGAAAAAAATGAGGGTGTGGGACCAAAATCAGCACATCCTCTAGTAAATTATTTTTACCCTTACGACAGTTCCGCGAGAATCTACTGTTATAGAAACGTTACCGATGGCATATCAGAAGAATTTCACCGTGTATACGGTTATAAAGATTCAAAAGGATATCATATCGGTGTTGATATATTATCACCCGATGGACAACGCTTAATCGAGGCATTTGTTTACAATTATGACTCATTAGATGTACACCTACAAATGGAAACAATTTCAACAGGTGTGCCGAAGCCCGCTCGTATCATTAAAAAAAATATATTTCCTTGGAACGAAAAATCTGTGGGAGTTTTTACGTCTGCGTATCCGAGTAGCCAAAAATCATTGGAAATAAGTCAAGAATTAAACAGAACTTTTCTTGAAAAAATTAACTCATTTCTTGTAATTAGTAATGAACAAAGAAAAGCAGTTTCTTTTAAGGAGGTGAGAAAAAAAAGAAAGTATTTTAAAGCAAGCAATAAAATTCAAAACAGCGATAGTCTGGAAACTATATCAATATTTGCCGAAGGGTTCGGGTTAGTTGAATTTTATGATAAAAATAAAAAGATACATTTTAAACTTGAAAAAGTAATCACTCAGTAAACAAAAAGTTTATGATTTCAAAAAATTACGTGAAATACTTATTCCTTTATTCGTTATCTGTTATCTGGATTAAAGATGCTTGTTATTCTCAATATTCTTCCTCTATCTCGTTAAGTAGCTTCCCAATAGAAAAAAGAAAAAAACCGAAAAATTCAATGGCAAAAGGAACTGCATTTATTTATTGGGGATACAACAGATCAGCATACTCCCGAAGTACCATAAATTTTGAAGGAGTAGGTTATAATTTTGCTTTGAAAGGAGTTCAAGCAACAGATAGACCTTCGAAAAAAATTAGCGAATATTTTAATCCAACAAAATGGACTGTTCCTCAATTCAATGTTCGTGTGGGGTATAATTTTAAAAATTATTGGAATATTTCTATTGGCTACGATCATATGAAATACGTTATGATTCATGGTCCTCAATACCTTTTAAATGGAAAAATAAATGAGGGCGTCGACCCAAATTGGTCAGGGAATTACGATGATGAATTGGTTATTACCAACGAAAAAGATTTTCATTATGAAAATTCCAACGGGATGAATTACATTCGTCTTGAACTATCGAACGTAAAAAATTTGGTAAGGAATGGTAGAGATAATTTTACTTTAAGCTACTTGCTTGGTCTGTCAAGCGGAGCTATCCTATCCATAAATGATTTTAATTTTAGTAATCAAAAAGATATGGCTACAATGTCTTTATCGGGATTAGGAGTTTCAGGACATGCAGGAGTGCGCTTTGAATTCTTCAAACATATTTTTCTCCAAACAAACGTTGGAGTTGGTTTCTTGAGACAAATGAACGTTCGCACTAGGAACAACGAATACAATTCATTCGCAAGACAAAGCATCGGATATATTGAAGGAAATATTGTGTTGGGTGCATTGCTTTATTTACGCCCAACGAATTCATGCGATAGCTGCCCCGTCTGGCACTAATCCTTTTTACCGGCTACCTTAAAATCAATTTTATAATAAAAGATAGGTAATCTTCCCAATTGGGTCTTCTTAGCGACCGGAAAATAATTTGGCGAATTTACAACAGAAGGATCCAGCGATGGTGCATAAGCTAAGCTCAGCAGGTTTTTTGTATTCAGCAAATTAACCAAATCTAAGCCAAATTCATGTGTTAATTTTTTGGTATTCATCCTCCAGTTAATTTTCAAATCCACGCGGAAATAATCTGCAAACGTCAATTCATTGAACAGTGAATCTTGAAATAAGATTTCTTTGGAATCCATTGTTTGCTGAATATCTACCAGTCCATATCTACGTCCACCAGCTCGTGTAATTTTTGTTCCAACACCAATTACATGTTTTTTTCCGATATTGAATTCTTTACCTGCTAGTACATTCCAAACATAAGATAAGTCAATATTATCAGCAATATTAGCTCCTTTGTATGAAGTATTGCGCCATTTGCCATCACTCGCTAAGTATTTTGAATCGTATATACTTGCGGAAAACATGAAGAAGAAGCTTTTACTAAAGTACTTTTGAAGTGTAAATTCTAGACCGTAGTTTACGCCTTTGCCATCGTTAACAAGTGTGCCATTCGGAAACACGCGAGAAAACCCTCCTCCTGCATTCACCAGGGAGAAAGAATTAGGATCTGAACTGATTGGGAGATTATATAAATACTGGTAATATGCTTCAGTTCTGAAATTCAGTCCAGGGCCAAAAGATTTCTCGTAACCCAAACCAGAATGTACACTTCTTGAAAAATCCATTTTTAAATTGTGTGCAACGTCATCGTTATCTGGGTCATACATGTAGGTATAATAAGGCTGAGTCTGACTATGTAAACCTGCGCCTGCGAAAATAGCCTGATCTCCTTTCATTCGATATTTCCATCCAAGTCTTGGCTCAAATGCACTCAAACTATTACTAAGCGAAAAATATTGTGCGTGAGCACCGGCTGTAAGGTCCATTTTGTCACTCATTTTCCATTTCCATTGAACAAATGGTTGGACTAAAAGTCCCATGCCGTTGTAATTCCATCTTGGTTCCCAACTATTTCTATCATCTAAATCATTTAAAACGGAGTCAAGTAAATTGAAAGACATTACATCAAAATTAACTCCCGCTTTAATGAGGTGTTGCTTATTGATTTTATGATTGATTGCAAAATAACCAGATAATTTCATGGTTCTGAAATCATAGCCCAGCATTTGGTAGGAGCTA
>VGFL01000018.1 GCA_016868915.1 Bacteroidota bacterium
CGCGTTCGGTATATAATTCACGTTCATATTTTCTCCGCATGGCTTTCAGCATAGCATTGCTTCCTGATTGTAATGGAATATGAAAATGAGGAACAAAATGCTGTGATTTATTCAAGCAAAAGTCTATAATTTCATTGGATAATAAATTGGGTTCGATAGACGAAATTCGAAATCGGTCAATTCCGTCAACTTTATCGAGTGCTTGAACTAATCCGTAAAAATTTTCTTGACCTCCCTGCCCAAAATCCCCGATATTGACTCCGGTTAATACAATTTCCTTAACCTCTGTTTGCGCAATCTTTTTTGCTTCGTTAACGGTTTGTTCAATCGTTGCATTGCGACTTTTTCCGCGAGCTAAAGGAATCGTACAAAACGTGCAAAAGTAATCACATCCGTCTTGAACTTTTAAAAATGATCTTGTTCGGTCTCCGTAGGAAAAAGAAGGTACAAATTCCGTAGTCTTTTTAATGGAATCAAATTTAATAAGAGGCTTACCTATTTTCGTCTCGAGCCTATCAAGGTGATTTAAAACATTGAATTTTTCATTTGCACCAAGAACAATATCTACCCCGGGAATCTCACCAATTTCTTTTGGCTTCAGCTGGGCATAACAACCCACAATGGCAATGAGTGCATCGGAATTGATTTTTTGAGCACGCTTTACAAGTTGTTTACACTTTTTATCCGCATTTTCGGTTACAGAGCACGTATTAATTATAAATACGTCAGGATTCTCCTCAAAATTTACTTTCGCATACCCTCCTTCTTCAAATAAGCGGGTTAGGGTTGATGTTTCTGAAAAATTTAATTTGCACCCGAGTGTGTAAAATGCAACTTTTTTAAATTGATTCATGGCGGTGCAAAGTTAAGGCGAATTGAAATAAAATCAATTTAATGTGAGAAATAAATTGACTAATCCTTTGGGACAACAAAAACCTTAAATCTCAATTTTTCTCTTTTTTTTCGTGTATTTGTTGAAAGATAAATTACTCGATCCTGAAAAAAGTATTTTCCATTGGTGTCGAAAACAATATCAATGAAATTTTGCTCATTCGGTTTCAAGGGATTTTGTGGCAAGGTTACTTCAGTACAAGTACATTCTGTATCAAAACCATAAAATTCTAATGGAGCTTTACCCGTATTTTTAATAATATATCTGTAGTTCAATTTTGCACCTTCCGTTGTTTTTGGAAAACAAATGGTTTTTTTTTTGGCATAAAAAACCGCTCTCTGCGTGAAAACAGGAGCGGTGAAGAAAATAAAAACAACTACCAAAAATCTCGACAAACTTTAGTTATTTGTTGGAGCCCCTGAATTATTTACTGGAGCACCGCTTACCGGAGCTGGTAAAACTTCACCCTTAATTTGAAGAACTACTGTTCCAGACGTATGGTTAATTGCGTTGGATGTTATCGTAACAGATTTATTAATGGCTCCTGGTCTTTTTGTATCATATTTTACAGAAATGATTCCAGATTTTCCGGGAGCAATTGGTTCCTTTGGATAATCTGGAACAGTACAACCGCATGATCCCTTGGCATTAGAAATAACTAAATCTTCATTTCCTTCGTTAGTAAATTCAAAAGTACAAGTTCCATCACCATCGTATTTTACTTGACCATAATCATGAATATTTTTGTTGAATTTGATTTTTGCTCCTTTCGACAGCTCTACTTGGGCGTTTGTAGAATTAGAAGTAAACGTAGCTAGAAAAAGGAGGCATGTTGATAGAATTACATTTTTCATTTTTAATAATTTAATTTAAACAAAATTACTACTTTTCATTTATCTGCTTTTGGGTTTAACAGATATTTAACAAAAATAGAAAAAGCTAGTTTTTGAATTGAATGGGTTTATCAATATTTTTAAGGCGTTCTTCAATTTCTTTCTTCTGTTTTTGACCTTCTGGTGTATTCGGCAAACTCTTCGACCACATTTCATAGTAGGATTTAATTTTCTTGACATTTCTTTTATTGTTTATGGCTTGGTCGTATTTGAAAATCAAATCCTGTAAAACAAAAATTCTAAATTTAGATTTAGGGTATTTTTTAAGCAATGTATCACCATACTCCTCTTGTAAGTTGAAATGCTTTTTATGACCTAATGGATAATCTGTCTCAGTTACGCAAATGGCCATTAAACAGGAGTCCGCTCGCGAATCATTGGGTAGTTTTTGATAAAACGCTAACAAGCAATCAAAATATGATTTATAATAATTTATATTTATTTTTCCAGATTTTTTTTTCTCGTAGACTAATTGCTCAGCTTGCTTCACATCTGCCCACAAATCAATTGCTGGGTTTCCTGTTTTTTTTGACGATTTTTTTGATTTGGTAACTGATGTAGGCTTCCTCTCAACTGTCTCGTTACAAGAAATTAAAAACAATAAAAAACTAAAGATAAGAAGTGATTTTTTTTTCATTTTTTTAAAGGGAATTTCATTCGGTAATCGGTTTCCACTTGTCCTTTGGATATATTGTGTAAACGTTTATTCAATAACTTTTTTTTGAGTACAGATAAGTGATCTGTGAATAGAATACCTTCGATATGATCATATTCGTGTTGGATTATTCTTGCCGCATATCCAGAAAAGCTTTCTTCATGATAAACCCAATTTTCGTCATAATAGCTAATCTCAATATCTTCATGTCTAAAAACATCTTCTCTTATTTTCGGTATCGAAAGGCAGCCTTCATTGAATCCCCATTTCTCTCCTGATTCAGACTCTATTATGGGATTTATAAAAACCTTTTTAAATCCATTCAATCCTTCGGCCCTAGGGTCTGTTTCATTTTCCTCCCCCTCTGCAAAAGGACTGGCATCAACAATGAATAAGCGTATACTCAAACCGATTTGAGGAGCAGCAAGTCCAACACCTTTGGCGTTATACATTGTTTCAAACATATTTTCGATTAGTAAATTGAGACCATGATAATTTTCGTCAATTTCACTTGCTACTTTTTTTAAAACTGGGTCACCGTATGCAATAATTGGAACAATCATTTTTTAATTTAAAGTCAAATTTTCACAAAAATACATGTATTTATGCTAACAGTAAAAAATTGCAATAAATTGTGAAATAAATACATCGACTTTCGGTCAAACTCAGAAATTCAATACCTCATAAATTATTGTTTTTCAAGTTATTTAATGAGTGTAAGAAAAAAAGTTTGTTTTTTTTAATCTGACGCTTGTTAATAAGAATAAATATAGTATCTTTGCACCCCCAAAAGTGTGAAAATTAATTTTAATTGAGAATATTGTTATGCCTACAATTCAACAGTTAGTCCGCAAAGGTCGAACAATGGTAGTTAAGAAAAGTAAGTCAGCAGCGCTGGATTCCTGTCCTCAAAGAAAGGGTGTCTGCGTGCGTGTTTATACAACAACTCCTAAGAAACCCAATTCAGCAATGCGCAAAGTTGCAAGGGTTCGACTCACGAATGGAAAAGAGGTGAATGCGTACATCGGTGGAGAAGGTCATAATTTACAGGAACACTCATTAGTCTTGGTAAGAGGCGGAAGAGTAAAGGATTTACCTGGTGTAAGATACCACATTGTACGTGGTGCCGAGGATACAGCAGGTGTTCAAGGAAGAACACAACGACGTTCCAAATATGGAGCTAAAAAACCTAAACTAAAGTAATAACCTGGGTTATTTAATAATAATGAGAAGAAGAAAAGCAAAAAAAATAACGATTCTACCAGATCCTAAGTTCAATGATGTGGTGGTCACAAAGTTTGTAAATAATTTAATGCTTGATGGAAAGAAGAGTCTCGCATTTCGTATTTTTTACGATGCCATCGAAATTGTTGATAAAAAACTAGAAGACCAAGAAGGTCTTGAAGTCTGGAAAAAAGCGTTAGAAAATGTTACTCCGTTTGTAGAAGTACGAAGTAGAAGAGTAGGTGGAGCAACGTTTCAAATACCAACTCCCGTGCGTGAAGAAAGAAAATCTTCCTTAGCCATGAAGTGGTTAATTGGTTATTCACGTAAAAGGAATGAAAAAACAATGGCACAGAAATTAGCCTCTGAAATCATTGCTGCCTCCAAAGAAGAAGGTGCAGCCTTTAAGAAAAAGGAAGATACTATCAGAATGGCTGAGGCAAATAAAGCGTTTTCACATTTTAGATTCTAAAAAATGGCAAGAGACCTGAAATATACAAGAAATATTGGAATCGCTGCGCACATTGATGCAGGAAAAACAACCACGACTGAACGTATTTTATTTTACGGCGGTGTAAGCCATAAAATCGGGGAAGTTCACGATGGCGCAGCTACCATGGATTGGATGGAACAAGAACAAGAAAGAGGTATTACCATCACTTCTGCCGCGACAACATTAAACTGGAATTATCGGGGTCAGTCCTATCATATGAATATTATTGATACTCCGGGACACGTAGATTTCACCGTTGAGGTTAATCGATCCCTTCGCGTACTCGATGGTTTGGTATTCTTGTTTTCTGCAGTTGATGGTGTAGAGCCTCAATCCGAGACAAACTGGAGGTTAGCAAATAACTACAACGTTCCAAGGATCGGGTTTGTAAATAAAATGGATCGTCAGGGAGCAGATTTTCTTGCAGTTTGCAAACAAGTAAAAGATATGTTAGGAAGTCACGCCCTTCCGTTACAATTAAACATTGGCGAAGAAGACAACTTTAAAGGTGTGGTGGATCTAATCAATTTTAAAGGAATCGTATGGAACGAAGATGACTTCGGAATGACATTTAGCGAGGTTGAAATTCCAGCTGATATTATTGATGATGCACGCAAGTTGAGAAGCGAATTATTGGAGGCTGTTGCTGAATTTGATGAATCCTTGATGGAGAAATTTTTTGAAGATGAAAATTCTTTAACGGAAAGAGAAATCTTAAACGCGTTAAGAGAAGCAACAATTTCAGGCAAGGTTGTTCCCATGATGTGTGGGTCATCGTTTAAGAATAAAGGTGTCCAAGCGATGCTCGATATGGTGATGGAAATATTACCTTCTCCACTTGATATTGAAGCGATTAAAGGTATTAATCCGAAGACAGATCAGGAAATTTCGAGGAAACCTTCTTATGACGAACCTTTCTCTGCCCTTGCCTTTAAAATTGCTACAGATCCTTTTGTTGGCCGTTTGTGTTTTGTTCGGGCATACTCAGGTAAACTTGAGGCAGGTTCTTATGTTTTGAATACTCGTTCTGATAGTAAGGAGCGTATTTCTCGTATTTTCCAGATGCACGCTAACAAACAAAACCAGATACCTGTTCTAGGGGCCGGTGATATCGGTGCCGTTGTTGGATTTAAAGACATTAAAACCGGAGATACGTTGTGTGCAGAAAATGCGCCGATTGTTCTTGAGTCAATGGTATTTCCTGAACCTGTTATTGGTCTGGCAATTGAGCCAAAAACACAAGCAGATACAGACAGACTTTCAATCGGATTGTCAAAACTATCTGAAGAAGATCCAACATTCCGTGTTAATACCGATGAAGAGACCGGTCAAACAATAATTAGTGGTATGGGTGAGCTCCATTTAGAAATTATTGTAGATCGTCTCAAAAGAGAGTTCAAAGTTGAAGTAAATCAGGGTGCACCTCAAGTGGCCTATCGAGAAAATATAACTTCAGCAGTCGATCATAGAGAAGTTTACAAAAAGCAATCAGGTGGTCGTGGGAAGTTTGCGGATATAGTTGTAAAAATTTCACCACAAGATAATAGTGAAAAGGTAGGTTTGGAATTTGTAAACAGCATAAAAGGAGGAAATGTACCTCGCGAATTTGTTCCATCAGTTGAAAAAGGATTTAAAGATTCAATGAAAAACGGAGTTTTAGCAGGGTTCCCTGTTGATGCAATGAAGGTTGAGTTAGTTGATGGATCTTTCCACGCAGTTGACTCTGATTCATTGTCTTTTGAATTGTGTGCTAAAATGGCATACAGAGCAGCTCTGAAAAATTGTCAACCTGTTCTCCTCGAGCCGATCATGAAATTAGAGGTTGTTACCCCTGAAGAAAATATGGGTGATGTTGTTGCTGATTTAAATAGGCGTAGAGGAATGATGAAGGGAATGGATGATAGAGCTGGGGCAAAAGTTCTCAAAGCTGATGTTCCACTCTCGGAAATGTTCGGATACGTTACTCAATTAAGAACGATAACGTCGGGGAGGGCGAATTCATCAATGGAATTCTCTCATTATGCAGAAGCTCCGAAAAATGTTTCGGACCAGGTGGTATCAAAAATTAACGGAAAAGTAACAGCTTAACTTAGAATAACATGAGCCAAAAGATTAGAATAAAATTAAAGTCTTACGACCACAATTTAGTTGATAAATCAGCTGAGAAAATCGTAAAAACTGTAAAATCAACGGGTGCTGTTGTGAGTGGACCTATACCCCTTCCAACAAACAAAAAGATATTTACTGTTTTACGTTCTCCTCATGTTAATAAAAAAGCGCGAGAGCAGTTTGAATTAAGTTCTTACAAAAGACTTCTCGATATATATAGTTCGTCTTCAAAGACAGTTGATGCCTTGATGAAACTTGAATTACCGAGTGGTGTGGATGTTGAGATTAAAGTGTAAACAAATATAACGTAGAAAAATGCCAGGAATAATAGGTAAAAAAGTTGGAATGACTAACATCTACAGTGCCGAGGGTAAGGCATTACCATGCACAATTATAGAAGCTGGTCCTTGTGTTGTAACACAAGTAAAAACGACGGAGAAAGATGGTTATGAGTCTGTCCAACTCGGTTTTGGTGTGCGAAAAGAAAAGAACACTCCAAAAGCCCTAATGGGCCACTTCAAAAAATCCAATACAACTCCTAAAATGAAGTTAGTTGAGTTCAAAGGTTTTGAAGGTTTAGCGCTGGGTGACGAGGTAAATGTGTCTCTTTTCGAAGAGGGAGAATTTGTGGACGTGAATGGCACATCGAAAGGTAAAGGGTTTCAAGGTGTTGTAAGAAGACACAATTTTGGAGGCGTAGGCCAATCAACCCATGGGCAACACAATAGACTTCGTGCTCCTGGTTCAATAGGAGCTTGTTCATATCCAGCTCGTGTTTTTAAGGGTATGCGGATGGCAGGTCAAATGGGAAATAAAACAGTGAATCAAGCAAATCTTCAAATTTTGAAGGTCATTGCAGATCGAAATTTATTAATTGTGAAAGGATCAGTTCCTGGTGCGAAAGGTTCAACCATAACTATTAAGAAGTAATGAAGGCCAAAATTTATAATCCTCAAGGTGAGGCAACCGCCGCTAAAGCAACTTTAGCAGACGATGTCTTTGGTATTACTCCAAATGACCATGCAATTTATTTGGATGTGCGCTTACATTTGGCAAATCGTCGCCAAGGAACGCATAAAACAAAAGAAAGAAATGAAATAGCCGGTTCAACGAAGAAATTGAAAAAACAAAAGGGAACCGGTGGTGCAAGAGCTGGTAGCGCGAAATCAGGAACAAGAGTTGGTGGTGGTCGAATTTTTGGTCCACGTCCGAGAAGTTATGATTTTAAATTGAATACCAAAGTCAGGAGATTAGCAAGAAAATCAGCATTCTCCTACAAAGTTCAAAATGATTCTCTCGTAGTACTAGAAGACCTCAACTACAGCTCGCCAAAAACAAAAGAATTTTTAAACTTGGTTTCGTATCTAAAATTGGAAAATCAAAAGGTTTTGCTTGTTTTAGGTTCGAAGAATGATAATGTTTATTTGTCAGCACGCAACCTAAATAAGGTAAAAGTCGTTACAGCTGATTCAGTCAACACTTTCGATATATTGAATGCTCATAAAGTTGTTATGTCCGTTAGTGCGATTGAAAAAATTGTTAATATTTTGAATTAATTGTAAATGATGAAGACAATTATATTAAAACCTATTATCACTGAAAAAGCATCTGGCCTTTCTGAAAAAAGAAATGCCTACACTTTTGCTGTTGATTTTAAGGCAAACAAAATTGAAATTAAAAATGCTATCGAGAAATTGTACAATGTACGTGTCACAGACGTTCGGACAATGAATTATGGTGGCGGTGTATCATCTGTGAAATATACGAACAAAGGTATTGTTGAGCAAAAAAGCAAACAGTGGAAAAAGGCTGTTGTTAACGTTGCAGATGGACAGTTTATTGAATTGTTTAACAATTATTAAATTAAGAAATGAGCTTAAAGAAATTCAATCCTGTAACACCTGGTCAACGTCACAAAGTAGTGATGCAGTTTACAGATGTAACAGTCGCTAAACCCGAAAAAAGTTTGATTGCTTCGAGAAAGAAGTCAGGTGGTAGAAATAACACTGGTAAAATGACAATGCGTTACATTGGAGGGGGGCACAAACAAAAATATCGTATTATTGATTTTAAGAGGGAAAAGCACGGCATTCCGGCAACTGTCAAAACAATTGAGTACGATCCAAACAGAACTGCCAATATTGCTTTGTTGTTTTATTCCGATGGAGAAAAGAGATATATTATCGCACCAAACGGTCTTAAAGTAGGTGATCAAGTAGTTTCAGGTTCAAATGCTGCTCCAAACGTTGGAAATTCATTGTATTTGGCGGATATTCCCCTTGGTACTGTAATCCACAATATTGAATTACAACCTGGTAAAGGTGGATCAATTGCCCGAGGAGCGGGAACTTATGCTCAGTTGAATGCACGTGATGGAAAATATGCAATCGTAAAATTACCCTCAGGCGAAACACGAATGATTCTCATTACGTGTCTTGCAACTATTGGGTCAGTTTCAAATTCGGAGCACAACCTTGAGGTTTCAGGTAAAGCGGGAAGATCAAGATGGTTAGGTAGAAGACCTAGGGTTAGAGGTGTAGTGATGAATCCTGTCGATCACCCAATGGGTGGTGGAGAAGGTAGAAATGCTGGAGGTCATCCGCGCTCTAGAAAAGGTATTCCGGCGAAAGGATACAAAACAAGAGCTCCGAAAAAATATTCAAGCAAATTTATTTTAGAAAAAAGAAAATAATAGTATAAGTATATGAGTCGTTCACTAAAAAAACCACCTTTTGTGCATTACAAGCTGATGAAACGAGTTGATGAAGCTCAGGCAAGTCAGAGTAAATCCGTAATCAAAACTTGGTCAAGAGCATCAACAATTACTCCTGACTTTGTTGGTTTAACATTCGCGGTGCATAATGGTAACAAATTTATTCCAGTTTTTGCAACTGAGAATATGGTTGGTCACAAATTGGGTGAGTTTGCTCCTACTCGGAATTTTAGAGGGCATGCGGGGAATAAAAAAGATAAAAAAAGATAGAAATTAGAACTCATGGGTGCGAGAAAAAGAATTAAAGCAAACGAATTAAAAGAGCAAAATAGTAAAATTGCTTTTGCTAAATTGAATAACTCTCCTATTGCTCCTCGGAAGATGAGAATAGTGGCAGATTTAATTCGTGGAATGGAAGTTCATAAGGCTCTAAATATTTTGCAGCACAATGCAAAAGATGCATCTGTAAGCCTTGAAAAATTGTTGCGATCTGCACTAGCTAATTGGGAACAAAAAAATGAAGGTAAAAATATTGAAGAAGAAAAATTAGTGGTAAAAACCATTCAGGTTGATGGTGGTGCAATAATTAAAAGAATTCAACCGGCCCCTCAAGGAAGAGCACATAGAATTCGAAAGAGATCAAATCATGTAACGTTAGTTGTAGGTAGTTTAATTTAAAGAAATGGGACAAAAAACAAATCCAATAGGTAATAGATTAGGTTACATCCAAGGATGGGAATCTAATTGGTATGGAGGAAATGATTATAAAGATAAAATTGTTGAAGATGATCAAATTCGTAAGTACTTGTACGTTCGATTGGCCAAAGCAAGCATCGCGAAAATAATAATAGAAAGAACTTTGAAGCTAATCACTGTTACTATAAATACAGCTCGTCCGGGAGTTATTATAGGAAAGGGGGGGCAAGAAGTTGATAAGTTAAAGGAAGAATTAAAAAAGATAACAAAGAAAGAAATTCAGATTAATATTTTTGAAGTTAAACGTCCTGAACTTGACGCTCGGCTTGTAGCGGATGGTGTTGCAAGGCAATTAGAAGCTAGAATTTCTTTTCGAAGAGCCATCAAGATGGCTATTGCCTCTACAATGAGAATGGGAGCAGAGGGAGTTAAAATAAAAATTTCTGGACGTTTGAATGGTGCTGAAATGGCAAGATCTGAAATGTACAAGGAAGGTAGAATTCCACTTCATACTTTTAGGGCTGATATTGATTATGCCGTTTCTGAGGCGCATACTACCTATGGCCGATTGGGTATTAAAGTTTGGATTTGTAAAGGTGAGGTTTATGGTAAAAGAGACTTATCTCCGAATATCGGCCAGTCATCTGGTTCCTCTAATTCAAATCAAAATCAAGGATCGAATAAAGGAGGAGTTGGATTGAGAAGAAAGAAAAAATAATAGAAAAGTAAAAAGATTTTATAATGTTACAGCCAAAACGATCTAAGTTTAGAAGAGTACAGAAAGGGAGAGTGAAAGGTTCTGCTCACAGGGGTTCAACAATAGCATTTGGTTCTTTTGGACTTAAAACATTAGAGTCCGGTTGGATTACTTCGCGACAGATTGAGGCATCTCGTATTGCAGTAACTCGCTACATGAAAAGGGAAGGAAAAGTTTGGATACGTATTTTTCCAGATAAGCCAATTACCTCTAAACCGGCAGAAGTTCGAATGGGTAAAGGAAAAGGTGCTCCAAGTCATTGGGTGGCAGTTGTGAATCCGGGAAGAATAATGTTTGAAGCCGACGGTGTGCCATACGAAATAGCGAAAGAGGCTCTTCGTCTTGCGGCACAAAAGCTACCAGTGAAATGTAAGTTCGTTGTAAGAAATGATTTTGTAATTCCGGTTTAAAATAAGAAGTATGAAGCAATCAGAAATCGTAAAATTATCTACGGAAGACCTCAAAAGTAAAGTTGCTACAGCAACAGAACAGTTGTCATCTTTGAAATTTAATCATAAAATGACTCCGATTGAAAATCCTCTTAGAATAAGAATTTTGAGAAGAGAAATAGCAAGAATGACAACGGAATTGGCGAAACGATAGAAATAAAAAATTAAAACAAGTAGCTTAAAATGGAAAAGCGAAATTTAAGAAAAGAGAGAACAGGTATTGTTACAAGCGACAAAATGGATAAATCAATTATTGTTGCTGTTGAAAGAAAAGTGAAGCACCCAAAATATGGGAAGTTTATCAAGAAGACAACCAAGTTCGTTGCCCATGATGAAACAAATGATTGTAATCAGGGTGATACTGTAAAAATTATGGAAACTCGTCCTCTGAGTAAGTCAAAAAATTGGAGATTAGTTGAAATTGTAGAACGAGCTAAATAAATTTAAAATGATACAAGTAGAATCAAGACTATCAGTTGCTGATAACTCGGGTGCGAAAGAGGTACTTTGTATTAGAGTGCTTGGAGGAACAAGAAGAAGGTATGCTTCAGTTGGAGATACCATTGTTGTTTCTGTGAAAAGTGCAATGCCTTCTGGGGGTGTGAAAAAAGGAAGTGTTGCAAAGGCAGTTGTGGTGAGAACAACCAAAGAGGTACGCCGAGCTGACGGATCATACATTCGTTTTGACGATAACGCTTGTGTAATTTTGAATCAAGCTGGTGATATGAGAGGAACTCGAATTTTTGGTCCAGTGGCAAGAGAATTACGTGAAAACAATTACATGAAAATTGTCTCGCTTGCACCGGAGGTGTTGTAAATTGATTAGATAAAAGTTATGCAAATTAAATTACATATTAAAGTTGGAGATACCGTTAAGGTAACTTGTGGTGAATCCAAGAATCAAGAAGGTAAAGTATTAAAAATCGATCGTTCTAAAATGCGCGCTATCGTTGAGGGAGTTAACCTTGTAAAAAAACATGCCAAACCAAGTTCAACTGATCCACAAGGTGGGATTGTAGAGAAAGAGGCAGGCATTCATATTTCTAATCTTATGCTGATTGTCAAAGGTCAAGCTACGAAAATTGGAAGAAAGTTAAATGATAAGGGAACTTTAGTTCGCTATGCTAAGAAATCAGGGGAGGTGATAAAATAATATGAGTTACGTACCAAGACTTAAAGAGAAGTATAGTGCAGAAATAATATCTGCAATGACTGATAAATTCGGTTATAAAACTGTAATGAGGGTTCCTAAATTGACAAAAATTGTATTAAGTCAAGGAATAGGGGATGCTGTTGCTGATAAGAAGATGATCGAGAGTGCTGTTTCTGATTTATCACGTATTGCAGGACAAAAAGCGATTGCTACTTATTCAAAAAAAGATATCTCTAATTTCAAGTTGCGTAAGGGTATGCCAATTGGAACAAAAGTTACTTTAAGAGGAGATAGAATGTATGAATTTTTAGATAGGTTACTATCTGTTGCTTTGCCGCGTACGAGGGATTTTCGAGGAATAAATCCGAAGGGTTTCGATGGAAGAGGTAATTACAACATGGGGGTAACTGAACATATTATATTTCCTGAAATTGATATTGATAAGGTAAGCAAAATATTGGGTATGGATGTAACATTTGTAACAACAGCTCAAAGCGATGAAGAGGCAAAGGCCTTACTTGATGCATTTGGTTTTCCTTTTAAAACAAAATAAAAAATGGCTAAAGAATCAATGAAAGCGCGTGAGCGCAAAAGAGAAAGGTTAGTTGCAAGATACGCGAATAAAAGACAAGAGTTGTCAAAAGTACTTAAGTCAACTGATTCTTCAGAGGATGTCCAAAGTGCAAAGTGGGATGCAATGATGGCTCTCCAGAAGCTTCCTTCTAATTCGGCAAAGAATAGACTACACAACCGTTGTGGTCTAACTGGTCGTCCAAGAGGCTTCATGAGAAATTTTGGTATCTCACGTGTTACATTCCGTGAGATGGCGCTTGCCGGTAAAATACCAGGAGTAAAAAAAGCGAGTTGGTAATAATATAGAATTTATACGAATTAAGATGAATACAGATCCAATTGCAGATTATTTGACCAGAATTAGAAATGCGAGCCGTGCAGGCTTAAAACTAGTTCAAATTCCTTCTTCAAATGTAAAGAAATCAATGACACAGATTTTATTTGATCAAGGGTTTATTTCCAATTATAAAGTAGAAGAGGATGGAAAGCAAGGAATTATCAAAATTGCTTTGAAATATAACACTACAACACGCGTTCCGGCTATTACAAGGATTGATCGAATATCCCGTCCTGGATTAAGGAAATATTCGGGTACTGACGATCTTCCTCGTGTTTTAAATGGTTTAGGAATTGCGATTATGTCTACGTCGAAAGGTGTAATAACAGACAAGGAGGCGAGAACGTTAAATGTAGGTGGTGAGGTTCTATGTTACGTATATTAATAAAAAAGAAAGATGTCAAGAATAGGTAAAAATCCAATTGTAATTCCCAACGGTGTTGAAGTCAATTTTGACAACAACATTCTGACGGTTAAAGGCTCAAAAGGTGAATTGGCCCAGGAAATTGATTCTTCAATTTCAATGGTTATTGCTGAAAATATAATTACATTTTCTCGTTCAACTGAAATGCCAGAGCATCGATCAAAGCATGGGCTTTACAGAGCGTTGACACAAAATATGATAACAGGTGTTTCCGAAGGATTTAAAAAGGAATTGGAAGTAGTGGGGGTTGGTTTCAGAGCCAATGTGTCTGGTCAGCAATTAGAACTTTCTCTCGGATTTTCTCATGCAATTATTTTGGAAGTTCCTAAGCAGGTTAAAGTTACTGCTTTTACTGAAAAGGGTAAGTCACCTGTAGTTACTCTAGAGTCTTTTGATAAACAATTGCTCGGTCAAGTTGCTGCTAAAATAAGATCATTTCGAAAGCCGGAGCCATATAAAGGAAAAGGGATAAAGTTCGTTGGTGAAGAATTAAGAAGAAAAGCAGGTAAATCTGCAGGTAAAAAATAAATAGGGTTATGTCATTAGATAAGTTGAATAGAAGAATTAAGATTAAACGAAGAATTCGTAAAAAGATATTCGGAACGGCGAAATTACCTCGTTTGTCTGTTTATAGAAGTAATAAGCAGATTTATGCGCAATTGATTGATGATTTGTCAGGAATTACATTGGCCTCCGCATCTTCATATAAAAATAAAGAAGCTGAAAAGGGAACAAAAATTAATCAAGCCTCTGTAGTTGGTAAGCTAGTTGCTGAAAAAGCGAAAACAGCAGGAATTGAAACAGTTGTTTTTGATAGAAATGGTTATTTGTACCATGGAAGAGTAAAAGCATTAGCTGATGCTGCAAGAGAAGGTGGTCTTAAATTTTAATAGTATATGTCAGTACAAAATATGAATAGAGTTAAATCTGCAGATATCGAATTAAAAGATAAGCTTGTTGCAGTAAATCGTGTGACGAAAGTTACAAAAGGTGGTAGAACCTTCAGTTTTTCTGCAATTGTGGTTGTCGGAGATGAGAATGGTGTTGTAGGACATGGTCTTGGTAAGGCGAAAGAAGTAACTGAGGCCATAACTAAAGGCATTGATGATGCCAAGAAGAATTTGATTAAAGTTCCAATTTTCAAAGGCACTGTTCCACATGCTCAAAAAGGAAAATACGGCGGTGCGAATGTGTTATTAAAGCCGGCCACTGATGGTACAGGAGTTATTGCGGGCGGAGCGATGCGTGCTGTTTTAGAAAGCGTTGGTATTCACAATGTACTTGCTAAATCACAAGGATCGTCAAACCCTCACAATGTAGTGAAAGCGACTATGGATGCGTTATCTCAAATGAGAGATGCTTCCGCTGTGGCGCGTCAAAGAGGAATTTCTGTGGATAAAGTATTTAACGGTTAACAATTTTAAAATGTCTACAATAAAATTAAAACAAGTTAGAAGCACGATTAAGTGTCCCGCAAATCAAAAGGCAACAATTAAAGCTTTGGGTTTTAGAAAACTTAATCAGGTTATTGAGAAAGAATCAACCCCTCAAATATTGGGTATGGTTCGAAAAGTTAGTCATTTATTGAAAGTTATTTCAGAGTAAAATAGTTGCGATGAACTTAAGTAATTTAAAACCAGCCGAAGGAGCTGTCAAAAAAGAGAAAAGAATTGGTAGAGGTCAGGGATCTGGGCACGGTGGAACTTCAACTAGAGGTCACAAAGGAGCAAAGTCTCGTTCCGGTTATAAAACAAAAATTGGTTTTGAAGGAGGACAAATGCCTTTGCAAAGACGTGTTCCAAAGTTTGGCTTTAAAAATATTAACCGAACAGAATATAAAGCCGTTAATCTCCAAATTCTTCAAAATTTGGCTGAAAACAAAAACATTACTGAAATTACATTTGATGTTTTGAAAGACAACGGTATTGTATCAAAAAATGACCTTGTGAAAGTTTTAGGTAACGGGGAATTGAAAACTAAAATTAATGTTTCTGCGCACAAGTTTTCTGCTTCAGCTAAAGCTTCAATTGAGGCCCAAGGTGGGACATGTTCAGAAATTTAAATCCTAACCAACTAAATGAAAAAATTAATTGAAAATCTCAAAAACATTTGGAAAGTAGAAGAGCTTCGAAAGCGAATTCTACTTACCTTGGGTTTGATTTTAGTTTACAGGGTTGGTTCGTTTGTTATAATTCCCGGAGTCGATTATACAGCGTTATCTGCGGCTCAAGCAAAGGGAGATCAAAACGCTTTAGAAACTCTTCTATCCTTATTTTCAGGTGGGGGATTTTCGAATGCTTCGATTATGGCACTGGGTATTATGCCATACATTAGTGCATCGATAATTATGCAATTGCTAGGAATGGCAGTACCGGCTGTACAAAAAATGCAAAACGAAGGGGAAGCGGGTAGAAAACAAATCAATAATTACACGCGAATTTTAACCGTCATCATTTGTGCTCTTCAAGCTCCGAGCTATCTTACGTTATATGTTCAAAATAAAGGAGCCATGCCAGCAGATGCGTCAACTTTTTGGTGGACACAAACGATTTTAGTCCTTGTTGCGGGTTCAATGTTTGCAGTATGGTTGGGAGAGCGAATTACCGAAAAAGGAATTGGGAATGGAATTTCATTACTTATAACTGTCGGAATTTTGGCACGACTACCTGAGTCATTTATCGCTGAAATAGGAATGAACAAGGCAAATCTTATCATGATTGTACTTGAAATTGTAGCATTTATGTTAGTGGTTTTATTCACCATCTTGATTGTTCAAGGTGTAAGAAGAATACCATTAAATACAGCTAAAAGGATTGTTGGTGCGCGTGCTGCTGAAGATCAAGGAACAAGAAATTATCTTCCAATTAAAGTGAATGCGAGTGGCGTAATGCCAATAATTTTTGCACAGGCTATAATGACAATTCCCATGATGGCGTTTTCATCTGCCGTTGGAGAAGGAAATTTTATTCAAAAAATATTAAGTGACATTTATGGTGTGAGTTATAATATAATTCTGGCCTTATTAATAGTTGTTTTCACATATTTTTACACCGCAATTATGATTAATCCTAGAAAAATTGCAGATGATTTAAAAAGAGGTGGAGGATTCATTCCAGGAGTTCGTCCTGGGGAGGAAACAGCAGAATATATTGATTCTTTGGTATCGCGAATTACTTTTCCGGGTTCCTTGTTCCTGGCAGCGATTGCAATACTTCCGGCCATTGCTAAACAAGCAGGTGTAAATGATGCTTTTGCTATGTTTTTTGGTGGCACTTCAATTTTGATTATGGTAGGTGTTGTGTTGGATACGTTACAACAAATTGAGTCGTATTTATTAAATCGCCACATGGATGGGTTAATGGAAGGAACAAGAATTAAAGGAAGAAGAAACTTAAATGAACCTTCGGGAATGTAAAATATGGCAAAGCAGGCATCAATAGAACAAGACGGTATTATTCTGGAGGCATTGCCGAATGCGATGTTTAAGGTAGAATTGGAAAATGGTCATGTCATTATTGCGCATATTTCTGGAAAGATGAGAATGTTTTACATCAAAATACTTCCAGGCGATAAAGTAAAAGTGGAGATGTCACCGTATGATTTAACAAAAGGAAGAATTTCCTTTAGATATAAAAATTAAAAATAGAGCGATGAAAGTAAGAGCATCAGTGAAGAAAAGAACGGCGGATTGTAAAATCGTAAAACGCAAAGGAAGAGTTTATATTATTAACAAGAAGAACCCGAAATTAAAGCAACGTCAGGGATAAAATTATTTGTAGTATGGCACGTATAGCAGGAATAGATTTACCAAAAAATAAAAGAGGTGTAGTAGGACTGACTTATATTTTTGGTATTGGAAGAAGTACTTCTAAAAAAATACTAAACGATAATAATATTGATGAAAACATAAAAGTTCAAGACTGGAATGATAGTCAACTATCCGTCATTAGAAATGCTATAAATGAAATTAAAACTGAAGGTCAATTGCGTTCAGAAATTCAGTTAAACATCAAGCGTCTCATGGATATCGGTTGTACGAGAGGAATTAGACATAGAGTAGGATTACCCTTACGTGGTCAAAGAACAAAAAACAATTCTCGCACACGTAAAGGAAGACGTAAAACTGTTGCAAATAAGAAAAAAGCTACTAAATAATAAATAGTTGAGATGGCTAAGACAAATCAGAAAAAAAAGAAAAACGTTAAAGTAGATGCCGCAGGTGAAGCACACATTCAAGCGACATTTAATAATGTTATTATTTCATTAACAAACGGCGGCGGTCAAGTTATTTCTTGGTCTTCAGCTGGTAAAATGGGTTTTAAAGGCTCCAAAAAAAATACTCCCTATGCTGCCCAGGTTGCGGCAGAGGATGCTGCTAAAGAGGCTCATGATTTTGGACTAAGAAGAGTTAGAGTATACGTTAAAGGGCCTGGTGCAGGAAGAGAATCTGCAATACGTGCAATTCACAATTCTGGAATTGAGGTTACTGAAATTATTGATGTAACGCCATTACCACACAATGGCTGTCGACCACCAAAGAAAAGAAGAGTATAAACAATTATTAATCAGAAAGAATATACTATCGAAGGATTGCCTTAATTCATAGTTCTTTCAAAAATTTTAAGTATGGCAAGGTATAGAGGACCAAAAACTAAAATCGCGAGACGCTTTCGAGAAGCGATTTTTGGACCAGACAAAGCACTGGAAAAGAGAAATTATGGACCAGGTCAGCACGGTCCTGCAAAAAGGAGGGGTTCTAAACAATCTGAGTATGCAATTCAGTTAGGTGAAAAGCAAAAAGCAAAATACACTTATGGTATTTTGGAAAGACAGTTTAGGAATCTTTTTGACAAAGCATCCCGAATGAAAGGAATTACAGGTGAAAATTTGTTAGCTCTTTGTGAAGCAAGGCTAGACAATACTGTGTTCAGATTCGGTATCGCTCCATCTCGACGGTCTGCCCGTCAATTGGTAAGTCACAAACATATTACGGTGAATGGAGAAGTAGTTAATATTCCGTCTTATACTTTAAAAGTAGGAGATGTTGTTGGTGTTAGGGAAAAGTCGAAGTCACTCGAGAATATTTCCTCCTCTCTAAATTCAAGTGTCAAAAAGTTTGACTGGTTGGATTGGAATTCTGCATCAATGTCAGGAAAAGTTATAAGCACTCCTTCGAGAGAGATGATTCCCGAGAACATTCGGGAGCAGTTAATAGTTGAATTGTATTCTAAATAAAAAATAATTTCATTTGTTATGGCAATATTAGATTTTCAAAAACCGGATAAAGTTGTTCTTGTTCACTCTGATGAGAGAGATGGCCAATTTGAGTTTAGACCATTAGAGCCGGGATATGGTATAACTGTCGGAAATTCCTTACGACGTATTCTTCTTTCCTCACTCGAAGGGTTCGCAATAGCTTCAATAAAAATCGAGGGTGTTGATCACGAATTTTCTTCCATCAAGGGGATTGTTGAAGATGTCACCGAAATTATTTTAAATTTAAAACAAGTTAGATTTAAACAGCAAATTGAGGGTTCAAATAATGAAACAGTAATAGTCTCAGTTGCAGGTCAAAAGCAACTAACTGCTGGTGATATTGGTAAATTTACATCAGCATTTCAAGTATTGAATACAGATTTAGTTATTTGTAATATGGAGCCGAGTGTGAAATTGAATATTGAATTAAATATTACCAAGGGAAGAGGGTATGTTCCAGCGGAAGAAAACAAAAACATTGATGCTTCATTCGGAACCATTGCAATAGATTCAATATACACTCCTATAGTAAATGTTAAGTATTCTATTGAGAATTTTCGTGTAGAGCAAAAAACAGATTATGAAAAATTAATCTTTGATATTAAAACAGATGGCTCTATTCAACCAAAAGACGCATTGAAAGAAGCTGCTAAAATTTTAATTCACCATTTCATGTTATTTTCAGATGAAAAGATTTCAATTGAAAGTGAATCTAAGTCAGATAATGATGAGTTCGATGAGTCCTCATTGCATATGCGACAATTACTAAAAACAAAATTGGTAGATATGGATTTATCGGTGAGAGCGTTAAATTGTTTGAAGGCAGCCGAGGTAGACACGCTAGGCGAGCTAGTTGCATTTGCTAAATCAGATTTATTGAAATTTAGAAACTTCGGTAAGAAGTCTTTAACTGAGCTTGAAGAGTTGGTGGACAACAAAGGGTTAACTTTTGGAATGAATGTATCTAAATATAAATTAGATATTGACTAAAGAATAGGAATTATGAGACACGGAGATAAAGTAAATAATTTAGGTAGAAAATCATCGCATCGAAAGGCAATGATTTCAAATATGGCATGCTCCCTAATTCGACACAAAAGAATTAGTACGACAATTGCCAAGGCAAAAGCCCTGAAGGTATTTGTTGAACCAATATTAACAAAATCAAAAACCGATTCCACTCACTCTCGACGAGTTATATTTTCATATCTTCAAGATAAAGAAATAATAACGGAATTGTTTAGAGAGGTAGCACCAAAAATCTCCTCAAGAAACGGCGGATACACTCGAATAATAAAAACGGGATTTAGGGTTGGAGATAATGCAGAAATGTGTTTGATAGAACTTGTTGATTTTAATGAAATTTATTCGAATGAATCAGTTAAAAAAACAACTAGACGATCACGTCGAGGTGGTGCGAAAAAAACAACAGAGCCGTTAACCGATAATGAGATTACAGAAGAATCATTCGAGGGTGATGCTGTAAACTCACAAGAAATGGTTGCTGATGTTGAAGCAGCAGAAGATTCAGAACAGGAAACTATTGAAGTAGTATCTGAAGAGTCAGTTGAAATTGCAGAGGAGACCTCTGAGCTGGTTGCTGAAGATTCAGAACAGGAAACTATGGAAGTAATATCTGAAGAGACGGTTGAAATTGCAGAGGAGACCTCTGAGCTGGTTGCTGAAGTTTCAGAAGTTAAAGAAGAAGTTTCTGAGGAAATTTTAGAAGAAATATCTGAAGAAGGTGAAAATGAAGAAACGGTTTCAGATTCCTCTGAAAATGTAAATAATGAATCAAAGGATGACGATATTGACGAATCAGAGTCCCCTGAAGAGGAATCAAAAAATGAATAGGAATTAACAACTTGTTAATAAAAAGGTGATCGAAAGTCACCTTTTTTTTTTGATTTAAACTTGGTAATTGAATTTTGAACTTAACTTTGTCTAAAGTAAGCTAATGAGTGCTATCAAAGAGGCAATTTTAATTTTGGAGGATGGAAGCACCTACACTGGTCTAGCAGTGGGTAAAATCGGAACTACAAGCGGAGAAATTGCATTCAATACTGGCATGACTGGATATCAAGAAGTTTTTACTGATCCGTCGTATTATGGACAAGTTTTGATAATGAATACCGCCCATATTGGGAATTATGGTGTGCATTCTCAAGAAATTGAGTCAGATTCAATGAAAATATCTGGACTAGTAGTCAAGAAATTTTCAGATGGTTTTTCAAGGGTATCTGCCAATGAATCTCTTCAGACATTCATGGAAAACAATAATGTTGTTGGCATTTCTGACATAGATACGCGGGCTTTGGTGCGATGTATTAGATCGAAAGGAGCCATGAATTGTATAATTTCTTCTGAAGATTTAACAAGAGACGAACTGAAAATAAGGCTACATCAGACACCTTCAATGAACGGTCTAGAACTTTCTTCAAAAGTCTCAACTCAAGAGGCATTTATTGAATCAGCGAATGAGCCCTCACACCGTATTGCCTTGCTAGATTTAGGGGTTAAGAAAAATATAATACGGTGTTTGGTCGAAAGAGGCTGCCTCGTTAAAGTATTTCCAATTAATGTAAGTTTTGAAGAGCTCATGGAGTTTAATCCTGATGGATTTATGTTATCAAATGGTCCTGGTGACCCATCAGCAATGCCAAATACTGTCGAACTTGTAAAGAAAATTGTAGAAACTAAAATTCCTGTGTTCGGTATTTGTCTAGGCCACCAAATCCTCGGTTTAAGTCAAGGATTGACTACGGAAAAGATGTTTAATGGTCATAGAGGTATTAACCATCCAATTAAAAATATCAAAACAGGAAAAGGAGAAATTACATCCCAGAACCATGGTTTTGTTATTTCAAGGGATAGTTTATCAAACAATTCAAATTGTTCAATAACTCATGTTCACTTGAATGACAATACCGTTGCAGGAATAGAGTTGAATGATCGACCTGTTTTTTCAGTTCAATATCATCCTGAAGCATCTGCAGGCCCCCACGATTCTCGGTATTTATTTGACCAATTTATCTCTAATATAGAAAAATATAAAAATTAATATGAGCCATATTTCAAAAGTACATGCGCGTCAAATCCTCGACTCTCGAGGAAATCCTACAATTGAAGTAGATGTATTAACCACTGATGGTTTAATTGGGAGGGCAGCCGTTCCGTCTGGTGCATCAACAGGTATCCATGAGGCGGTGGAATTAAGGGATAATGATTCGTCAAAATATTTAGGAAAAGGAGTTTTACAAGCTGTTAAAAATGTAAATTCCATGATCAATGATGTTCTTATTGGAATGGATATTATGGATCAAAAATCGGTTGATTTAAGGCTTTTAAAATTAGATGGAACGGAGAATAAATCTCAAATCGGGGCAAATGCTATTTTAGGTGTTTCTCTCGCCGTTGCCCGTGCTGCTGCAAATTCGTCAAAAATGAGTTTGTTTAAATATATTGGCGGAGGTGGGGCAGTTACCCTTCCAGTTCCGATGATGAACATACTTAACGGAGGTTCTCATGCAGATAATTCAATTGATATTCAAGAATTTATGGTTATGCCATTCGGTGCTTCAAGTTTTTCAGAAGGATTAAGATGGGGTACTGAAATTTTTCATCACTTAAAGTCTGTACTGAAAAAACAAGGAATGTCAACGAATGTCGGTGATGAGGGTGGTTTTGCTCCAAATTTGAAATCAAATGACGAAGCGATTGAGGTGGTTCTTCGCGCTATTGAAAATGCTGGATTTCGTCCAGGTGAAGACGTCTACATTGCGTTGGACGCAGCCGCGTCTGAGTTTTACAAAGCAGATTCTGGGCTTTATCACTTTGAGTCTACAAATGAGAAAAGGTCCTCAGCTGAAATGGTTGATTTTTGGAAAAATTGGGTATCTCGTTATCCTATTATTTCAATAGAGGACGGTCTTGCTGAAGATGATTGGAATGGTTGGTCTCAATTGACTAAAGAACTAGGAACGAAAGTTCAATTGGTCGGTGATGATTTATTTGTTACAAATTCGAAACGTCTGCAACGAGGTATAACGGAAGGTATTGCAAATTCAATTTTGATTAAAGTGAACCAAATTGGCTCATTAACAGAAACGATCGAGGCGGTTGAATTAGCCCGTAATAATGGATATTCGTCTGTAATAAGTCATCGTTCTGGTGAAACGGAGGATAATACAATAGCCGATTTGGCGGTAGCATTAAATTGTGGTCAGATTAAGACTGGTTCGGCATCACGAAGCGATAGAATGTCAAAATATAACCAATTGCTCAGGATTGAGGAAGAGCTGGGAAATTCCGCGATTTATCCAGGAAGAAATTTTAGATTTCTAAAATAAAATGAATCATTTCAATATCCGTGTTTACGGACTGTTGATCAAAGAAAATAATCAAGTATTAATTTCGGATGAACGAAGAAATAATTTTTGCTTTACCAAGTTCCCTGGAGGTGGATTAGAATTTGGCGAGGGAATTAAGGAGGCGCTAGTTAGAGAGTTTAAGGAAGAAATGGGATTAGAAATAAGGGTGGGTGAGTTATTCTATTTTAATGAACATTTTCAATTATCTGCATTTAATCCAAAACATCAATTGTTTTCTTTTTATTATTTGGTTTCATTGGTAATTCCTCAAAATGTTGGTTTAGAAAAATATCAAATTCCGTTAATTAACGATGGTGAAAAGCAAAGGTGGATTAAAATTGATGAATATTTGGCAAACCAAATGACTTTTCCGATAGATAAAATTGTAGTATCTAAATTAATTGAATCCAGATGACAAAGGATGAACTTAGAAAAAAATATAAAATACTTCGGAAAAAATTTGATGAAAAAACGATTGATGGTTTATCTCGGGCTTCTTTTTCTTTATTATTCAATAATTTTGAGTTAAATGCCAAAAATGTAGGAATTTTTTTACCGATTCCGAATAAAAATGAACCAAATACGTTTTTATTATTAACAGAATTTTTCTCTGATTCAATAAATTATTTTGCTCCAAAAATAGATACAGTTTTGGATCAAATGAATTTTTATTCAATTCGTCAAATGAATCAAATTGAATTTGGTCTCTACCGAATACCAGAACCTATATCAATACGTAAGATTGAATTTTCTCAGTTAGATATTCTTCTAATTCCATTATTATGTTTTGATTTTGAGGGAAATCGAGTTGGTTATGGAAAAGGATATTATGATAGGTTATTAAAAAATGCGCCTAATAAGTTATTGAAAATTGGTATTTCGTTATTTCATGAACCAGAGCAGATCGATGATATAAATGCAATGGATGTGGCATTAGACTACTGCATAACACCGCATAAATTATATAAATTTGGGAAAATACAGTAGGCTTGTCAAAGGTATATATAATAACATTGATACTATACTTTGATGATTAATGCGAAGTTTTTCGCTTAATTATTTTAGATAACTTTCAAAGAATTCGTGAATCAATAATTCATTTTTATCGACTTCAATTTTTTGCAATCCAACAGAAACAAGAAAACGCGTAATAATTCTTCTATTAATTTCAGTATTTTCTACTAATTGGATTTTCACAGAATTTTCTTTTTCATTGATCGTATAAGAAAAATAGTCTGGATAGTAGTTAGCTGAGGTCATAATTTTTTCTTTCGTAATGGACTCGTGAAAATAGAAGATATAAATTCCATTTTTTTTAGATTCGGTAAGTTCAGATTTGGTTTGTGATTTTACGTAAACTAAATTTTCTTGAGAAAAGGAAATAGCACTAATGCCGATGAAAAATAATAAAACTAGAAAGTATCGCATAATAGGTTTTTTTAAATGACGCTAAAGTAAGTTAAAACGTTGTATTTTTAGCTAAAAAAAAGATGAAATGTTAATTCATAGTTTCATTGAAGGAGTTTTAGAGGCAGGTTGCGATGAAGCAGGTCGAGGTTGTCTTGCTGGTCCTGTAGTTGCTGCTTCCGTAATTTTGCCTGAAAATTTTGACCATAAATTATTAAATGATTCAAAGCTAT
This sequence comes from Bacteroidota bacterium, assembly GCA_016868915.1. GTDB lineage: Bacteria > Bacteroidota > Bacteroidia > Flavobacteriales_D > Crocinitomicaceae > UBA952. Next base: position 24,635 of record VGFL01000018.1, read on the forward strand.
TGAGTGAAAAACAAAGATTTGAACTTGAACCATTTATACTAAACAGTGCTTTGTGTTTTGGAGTTGGAATAGTAGATGAGCGAGAAATTGAAGAGATAAATATTTTAAATGCGAGTTTTTTGGCAATGCATCGAGCTATTGGGAATCTAAAATTAGAACCAGTTCATTTAATCATTGATGGAAATCGATTTAAAAACTACAAAAATATTCCACATAGCTGTATTATTAAAGGAGATTCTAAGTTTAAATCTATTGCGGCAGCCTCTATTTTGGCAAAGAATTACAGGGATAGAATTATGAATGAATTAGATTTAAATTTCCCGGAATACGATTGGAAGAGAAATAAAGGATATCCGACAAAAGCACATCGTCAAGCTATAATTAAACATGGGGTTACTCCTCATCATCGAAAAACTTTCAATTTGCTAGGCAGCTCAAGTCAGCTGGAATTGTTCTAGTCAACATTATACTGTTAATTCAAATTGATAAATCTCTTTAAACCTACTGATTCAGGCCTTAATTTTACTCATAAATTATGAGAATACTTAAAGCTTTTTTTTGGATATTCGGTCTTGGATTACTTGGTTGGACTGGGTATGCCATTTATGATATGACCAGTTGGAAAAATTCATTAGATCCCGCTGATATTTTTTGTTCAAAAGATGAAAAAGTTTTGGTTATTCATAAGCCAAATTCATACGATTGGAATCAAATTGAATTTTCAACACTTTCTGAAAATAAAAATATAGTTGATCCGCTCCTTTCGAATTTACCATCCAATGGTAGAGTCTATATAAGTAAAACACGGAATTTTATTTTATTAGAAAATGAGGTCGAATGGACGGAAGAATCGTTAAAAAAATGCTTGAGTAGTTCAAAATTGCGCTATTCGATAGATGATGGCAAAATAAAAATTGAACAGTTATTTGCATTAAGAGCAAAAAATAAGTTATTGATTTATAAATATGAAGAAGATGTCGAGGGTATGGAATGGAACTGGTCTGACCTTGATGAAAATGCAACTGCATCAATAGTGAGTTTTTCAAAATCTAGGGTTGATTTTGTTGATATTTACAGTAAAAACGATAATACAGTTGAATTTCATACAAAAAATATAAAAGGAGTTGAAGGTAAAATTGTGGATGATATCTCAACTTTTCAATCATACATTCCTTCAAAGTCGAAGGACTATATTTTCTATGAAAATACGTATTTAAAATCTTTAGATTCTGATTACAGGAAAGGGCCTATTCAAAACTTTGTTGGAGCTGGTTTGTGTTCATTTATTTTTGAAAATCAACGGATTGTTTTATGCCAGTTCAAAGAGGGGCAAAACGCAGTTCAAAATTTAAATGAGTTCTTCCAAAAAGAAGAGGATAACTCCCTTTTCGGGAGGTTCGATAATTTGATGATTTCGAATAAATTAAAGGCTGGAAAAGCCAGTTATTTCGTAAAAACAATTGATAATATCGCTATTTTTTCTCAAAACGAAGAAGTTTTAGATACATTACTAAAAGAAATTGAAATTGGTAAAACCTGGCTCTATAACGAAGAAGAGTTAAATGTTTATTTACAAAATTTACCCAAGACAGTGTCGTATCGTAGCTTCGATAAATTTATAAATAAAAGTGTTTCTGTTTTTGGAAGTAAAATTATTGAAACATACGTTAAATTTAAATCCGAAAAACTTTTACTCAATACAGATTTGGAGTATTTGTCAGTTTCAATAAGTGGAAAAATTAAAGATTTTGAATCTTTTTCAGGAAAGGGAAATATCGTTTGTTTAACCGAGGATGGAAAAATTATTGGTATTGAGAATGGATTAAAAACCTGGAAGAAAGACATTGATGATAAACCTGTCGGAGAAATGCAAGTATTAAAAACAAAGGATGAGGAATATTTGGTTGTCACCGCTTTGAATTCTATTCATATAATTAGTCGCTTTGGAAAATATTTAGAGGGGTACCCTCTAAAATGGACAAATTCAGAGTTTATATGCTCAAGTAATGCATTTATTTATAAAGGACAAGTTTCTGTTGGGGTTGTGACCTCTTCTAACAGTTTAGTAATATTTAATTCTGCGGGTAAACTTTCCAATGAGATCAATTTAAAAGATATAAATGGTGTATCAAACATAGATTTTTTTACAGTTGATGGACGACTGCATGGAACTTTGTTGACCTCAGATAAAATTATTATTTATGCCTTGAGTGAAAAGAAAGTTGTAAAACAAGTCCAAAATATAAATTCAGCGATATTAGTTGACGTACCAAATTTGTCTCTAATTTCATATTCAAATTCGGGAAGATTAATTTATACGAAATATCCGGGTAGTAATGACCAGGGTGTTTCTGATATAAGCACAGACGAAGTAATTGAAAGTAAAATGATAGATTCCTCATTGTATACAATTTCCATGTCGGGAAATAAGGCATTTATCTCAAAAAATGGAAAAAATATACTAATTGAAAAAGACCTCGCTAATTCGCGAATAAATTCTGGAGATATTCTTAAAAATTCGTTCAAAGAAATTTATTTTGCTGTGCTTGATGTTATTGGTAATGGAGTATTTTTGTACGACGAGAAAGGAAGAATGTATGTTAAAGGTAAGATTGAAGGCACACGAAAAGTTTCCTTGAATCAGGGTTCCGGTTATTCTGTTTTAGTTACAACCGTAATAGACGGCTACTTAATTCAGTATTTGTTGAAATAACTTTCAATATGTTACTAAAAAATACTTTGGCTTCGTGTTTTTCTGATGTATTTTATTAGTTAATTATTAGCTCAAAATTAATTTACTATCTATGGTTTCATTAGGAGTAGATGATTGGAATTTATAGGAAGCTAATTAGTTTATTTTGAATATACTATTTTAAGTAAGTTTGGGAAAAAAAAATTAAAAGGAAGTGTAAAATTTCATTTCTATGTTATTATCGAAGAAATATCGTTTTTTATTATCCGCATTATCGGGGGTTCTACTGGTTGTGAGTTTCCCTTTTTCGGGAAGCGTGTCTTTTCTTTCATTTATTTCCTGGGTTCCGTTATTAGTGGTTGAAGACTCTATTTTAACGCGAAATTACAGAAGCGGGAAAGTTTTTATTCACGCATATCTTACATTTTTCATCTATAACGTTGGTACTACGTGGTGGATCTATTTTGCATCTCCGGGTGGAGCATATTTTGCATTCATTTTGAATTCACTTTTGATGGCTTTGACTTTTTATTTTTATCATTTAACGCGGAAAAAGTTTAATGCTAAATGGAGTTTGATTCTTTTAGTTGTTTTTTGGGTGGGTTTTGAATACCTTCATCACCAATGGGAATTATCTTGGCCGTGGCTTACACTTGGGAATATATTTTCAAGAAATCCAGAGTTGGTTCAGTGGTATGAATATACTGGAGTTATGGGAGGAAGTATTTGGATTTTAGTAATTAATTATCTAGTTTATCAAGTAGTTTCAAATGGGATAAATGTTGGAAAAGTTTATTTTAAAAATCATTCAAGACAAATTTTTCTAGTTCTGATAATTGCTGTTGTTCCTGTTCTTTTTTCTTTGTTCAGATTTAGTCTATATAAAGAGAAAGTGAACCCCGTTGAAGTAGTGGTAGTGCAACCAAATATTGATCCTTATAATGAAAAATTTATGTCTAATCCAGAAAATCAGATTAAATCAATGCTAGAAATTGCGCAAAATCATCGAACAAGTAAAACAAAGTTTGTACTTTTTCCTGAAACAGCTATTGTTAATGCTTTTGATGAAAAATACGTGGATTCATCAAAATCAATAACATTAATTCGTGAATTTGTAAAAGTAAATTTTCCTGTTCACATTTTTATTGGGGCTTCAACCTATGCATTTTTTAATAATAAAAACTCCATCGCTTCCCGAGAAATTCCAAATTCAAATCAATATATTGAGTTCTATAATTCATCAATTGGTATTGATTCATTGAATAGTCAAATTATTCATAAATCAAAATTAGTTCCTGGTGTTGAAAAAATTCCCTTTTCTAAATGGCTCCCTTTTTTAGAAAAATTATCGATTGAAAATGGAGGAACTTCAGGGACTCTTGGTCAGGAGAAGACTCCTCGTATAATATCTGCAAATTCTTTGAGATATGCACCGATTGTTTGCTATGAATCGATTTACGGTGAATTTATTGCAACCCAAGTTAAAAATGGTGCTGAATTATTGTTTATAATAACGAATGACGGATGGTGGAGAAATACTCCAGGATATCAGCAGCACAATAGTTTTGCATCATTGAGAGCCATTGAAACAAGAAGATCGATAGCGCGATCAGCAAATACCGGAATTAGTTCATTCATCAATCAAAAAGGAGAGGTTGTTAAACAAACAAAGTGGTGGCAAGGAGATGCGCTAATTTTTGATCTGAATAAAAATAATGAACGGACAATCTACACGTTATTTGGAGATAATGTTTATCGACTTATAAGTTTTTTGGCGATTTTTCTTACAATTTTGTCACTTGTGATTTTACCGATACTCCAACTGATAAAAATAAAAAAGGGTCATCAGATTGACAACCCATCATAATTTTGTAGTAATTGTTTAGAATAAGGCATTCAATTTGTCGGCAAGTTGGGATTTAGACGCAGCACCGACATTTCTATCAACGACTTCTCCATTTTTAATATACAAAATGGTAGGAATACTTCTAATTCCAAATTGTGCGGATATACCCGGATTTTCATCAACATTAACTTTACCAATAATTGCTTTGTCAGCATAATCAGTAGATAATTCATCAACAACTGGGCCTATCATCCTACACGGGCCGCACCATTCAGCCCAAAAGTCAACCAATACGGGTTTTTCAGATTTTAGTACTAATTCTTCAAAGTTTTGATCTGTAATTTCTAAAGCCATTTTTTATTTTTATTTAGTTTATAGTTAATTGAATAATCAAAATTAGATCCAATTAAGGAAATTTGACAAAATGTCAGAATTATCGTTTTTCAATATCTGTAAAGGTTCGATATGTTTCTCCTGTATATATTTGTCTTGGTCTACCGATTGGTTCTTTATTTTCAGTCATTTCTTTCCATTGAGCAATCCATCCGGGTAAACGGCCAAGGGCAAACATAACTGTGAACATTTCTGTCGGGATTCCCATAGCCTTATAGATAATTCCAGAATAAAAGTCAACATTTGGATAAAGGTTTCTTGATTTAAAATACTCATCTTCAAGTGCGACTTGTTCAAGGCGTTTTGCAATTTCCAACATCGGGTCATTTATCTTCATTTTTGCCAATACCTCATCACATGTTTTTCGAATAATATTTGCTCTAGGGTCAAAGTTCTTGTAGACTCTGTGCCCGAATCCCATTAACCGGAATGGATCATTTTTATCTTTCGCTTTTGTAACCCATTTATCTACATCTCCACCATCTTCGTGTATTTGTGCTAGCATTTCAATAACTTCTTGATTCGCCCCCCCATGGAGTGGTCCCCATAAGGCACAAATACCAGCTGAAACGGTTGAATATAAATTAGCTTGAGAGGACCCAACCATTCGCACCGTGGATGCTGAGCAATTTTGTTCGTGATCAGCATGAAGAATTAATAACTTATTTAACGCAGCTGAAACTACAGGATCAACTTTATAGTCCTCCGTCGGCATGGCATACATCATGTGCAAAAAGTTTGAACAATAGTCGTATTTATTTTTGGGATACATGAATGGATGACGAATAGAATTTTTGTAGGCCCATGCGGCGAGTGTAGGCATTTTTGCCAATAAACGATGCATCGTTAGCTCTTTTTTTTCTTTACTCCTGTGCGGGTCAAGTGATTCGGGGTAGAAAGTGGATAAGGAGCAAATCATTGAGGATAATACTCCCATAGGGTGGGCTTGAGCCGGATATGCTTCGAAGAAGCGTTTCATATCTTCATGGACAAGCGTATGTTTTTTAATACTGCTTTCAAAATTTTCAAGTTCAATTTTTGTAGGTAGTTCTCCATGCATTAAAAGATAGGCCACTTCAAGAAATGAGGCTTTTTCAGCTAATTCTTCAATGGCGTAACCCCGGTAGTGTAAAACTCCCTTTTCTCCATCTAAAAAAGTAATACTACTTTTGGTAGCTCCGGTATTTTTGTAGCCGGTATCAAGCGTTACATATCCTGTAATATCTCTCAATTTGCTAATATCAATCGCTTTCTCATTCTCTGTACCTGTTACCACAGGAAATTCAAATATTTTACCCTCTAACTCAATTTTCGCAATTTCACTCATGATTTCCCTTTTATATCTTAATTATCTAATAATCGTCATTTCGTCAACGATGTGTTTCGCTCCAGCAAATTTATCAATGATAAAAAGGACATAACGAATATCCACATTTATCGTTTTTTGAAGCCTTGTATCAAAAATGACATCTCCTGCCATGGCCTCTATATTGCCATCAAAGGCGAGTCCAATTAATTCTCCTTTTGCATTTAACACAGGAGACCCAGAATTACCTCCAGTTATATCGTTGTCAGTTAAAAAATTAACAGGCATATATCCTGCTTTGTCTGCATATTCACCAAAATCTTTTTTCTCGTTTAGCTCGATTAATCGTTTCGGTAAGTCGAATTCCTCGTCATTTGGTTTGTATTTATTTATGGTTCCTTGGAGAGTAGTGAAATAATTTAATTCAGCATCATTTCTTTTATCATAAGGCAGTGGGCTAACTTTTCCGTACGTTAGTCTCATGGTACCGTTTGCATCCGGGTATTGGACTTTACTTAATTCTGATTTTCGCATTCCATCGACAAACTTTCTGTATGCAGCGGTAAATTGACTCTGTTCCTTAATTAACTCAGGAGTTTTGAAATTAAGTTGAGCAATAAGTTCTTTGGAGAGGGTAACCATTGGCTCATTTTCCAATATTTCTAAACTTGGATTTTTAATGAATTTCAAAAGGTTTTTTTTCGATGAGTAAATTGATCCATCAAAAATGGTTTTAGTGTAGGTAGTCAAGTCCCGATTGGATGATTTGAAAACAGTTTCTAAAAAATCTGATTTAGCATAACCACCCGATTTATTGAAATACAATGATAGGCCATCCGAGAAAATCTTTTTTTCTGTTTCAATATCTATCGAAGCGTAGAATTCTTCAATAGATTTAATCAAATCAGCTTTCATATCCTTTCTTTCATTTTTATTGGCTTTTGAATACGCTTCAATGGCCATATTCAGCGATCGTGAAATAATCGCAAATGAGGAGGCTCTCAGAAATACTTGTAAATAATTGTCGTGACGCGATTTTTCATTGGTAAGTTGGTAATAGTTATTTATAATCTCAATTACACCTGAATACTCGAGGTTTTCTTCTAATCCAGCCCATTTTTCAAATGATTTTTCGTTTATCGCCTTATATTCGGCAGTCTTAAACTTCGTCAGTGCCTCAATCATCCCTTGGCGATTTTTCCAGTAGTTTGCTAAACTTGCATATTTAGATGCGTAGTTCAGTTTGATTTTCGTATCGCCGTCCATAAATTTTTTCATAGCATCCATTGCAGTCTTAGACGCTTCCACCCATGCCGGATAGGCAAATTCTACATTTTGTTGTATTCCTCCAGAAGGCAACCAACGATTCGTGCGTCCCGGATAACCAAGAATCATGGCAAAATCATCGGGCTTTATTCCGGCGATATTCACGGGAAGATGGTATTTAGTTAGTAAGGGGATATTTTTTTCAGAATACTCAGCCGGATTTCCATTTTCGTCAGCATAGATGCGAAACATTGAAAAATCTCCGGTATGTCTCGGCCATTCCCAATTATCTGTATCTCCGCCAAACTTACCAATACTATTTGGAGGAGTTCCAACCAAACGAACATCCTTATAGTCTTTGTACACAAAATAATAAAATTCATTTCCTTGAAAAAAAGATTTTACTGAAACCACATATTTTCCATTTTCGCTGTTTTCTTTTTCAATAACCGCTATTTCTTCCTTTATAATTCGCTCTCGGTCGGTTTCATCTCTCGCTTCTCGTAAAAGTCTTACGATTCTATTTGTACAATCATCCATACGAACAAAAAATCGTACACTGAGTGATTTTGGTTTCATTTCCTCTGCTTTTGTTTTTGCCCACCA
>VGFL01000019.1 GCA_016868915.1 Bacteroidota bacterium
TCCACTGATAACATGTGGATAAATCGATTGATTGATTGTAAAATATCCCTCCACTGGAATTATTTACAGCATTTGTTAAAATTATTTCGTCAGAAAAAATATCAGCATCTCCTCCCGTATCTCCGGCGTAGCTTGCTCCAGACAAATTCCAATTGGTTGTATTCACATTTGGAGAGCCTGTTAACTCGGCAAAAACGAGTGTTTGTGTAAAGCTATGTAGTGAACTTAATAAAAATAAAAAGGTAATATAAAATACTTTCATTTTTGTAAGAAATTAGTTTCTAATTTAAAAATATTTCCGCTAAGGTCTTGCATTATTTAAAAATTAATCCCCCTGCCAAAATTTGTATAACTCATTCACAGTGAAAATAATTCATAATTAACAATTGCAAAAGTGTAATATTTTAAATTTGTAATTCAACAAATCCATTGAAGCGTTTAAAATCATACCATCTTTTATTTCAATTTGTAGCACTTCCGTTGTTGCTTGCTCTGACTTTTTACTATAAACCTAAATTCGATTTTTCATCGTTTAATCTATCTTTTCATTTCTCTTTCTGGATTGTGATTTTATTAATGCCGTTTCATTGGGTAATTGAATTTTTCAAATGGAAAGTTGTCATGAAAAGGCAAGGGTTATGTATTAAAATTGCGAAAAAATCTTTTGCCTCAGGAATATTAAGTGAATTTTTAATTCCTGGAATCCCCTCAAATTTTCTTGGTAGAATACTCTTTTTTGAAAAGGAAGAACGAGTTGAATTATCCGTATGGATTCAATTGGCAAACTTCACCCAATTTTTAGTGACGCTTATTTTTGGATTGGCTTCAATGCTTTACTTAAATTTATCTATTTCAAACAATGTAATTTTTTTCTGTTGTAGTTTAGCTTTTTTGGTTTTACTTTTTTTGGTTTCACAAAAATTTAATTTCATTAACCCTTTAAGAGACATCTTAAATTTATCCTTATTTAAAAAAGATTCGAAGTCATTGTATTATTTATTTTTCCTTAGCCTTCTTCGTTTCTTATTTTTCTCATTGCAATTTGGTTTATTACTTCATGCACTTTCGATTTCTTTTGATTTTACCTTATTTGCCTATATATGGACAAGTTATTTGGTTGTTTCTTTTTCCCCTTCTCTATTTCTCGGAAATATCCTCGTTCGGGAGAGTATTACTGTTTCAATATTTCAATTGGGTCATTATCCTGTTTTTCCAATATTAACCGCCGCTTTTTGCATTTGGTTTATTAATAATTTAATCCCCGCCTGCATTGCCTGGATGTACCTTGCCGTAAAAAATAAAATTAAATGAATATATTCATAATTTATTTAATACTATACGTACTCTTTTTACTCGTGTTTTTTTTGGGGGGGGCGTTTCTTTTTTTCAAAAAAAAGGCTTCAACTAGCAAAAGTGATTCAATAAAACTTGAAAATATTACTGTTATTATTCCTTTTCGAAACGAAGAGCGAAGAATCACCCCCTTATTAGGATGTATCAAACAATCCCAGTCATTACCAAAAGAATTTATTTTTGTCGATGATCATTCGGATGATGAGACACTAAAATTGATCAAACAAGTGGCAAATGCTAAAATCAAGATTTTATCTATGGAGAAAACATCGGGCAAAAAGCGGTCAATTGAAAAAGGGATTAATGCTGCAGAAACAGATTATGTCTTAACCTTAGACGCAGATGTTAGCTTTTCGCCTCACTTTTTCGGGAATCTTGAAAAATTGAACCCTGCGAATCTTCATATTTTACCCGTCAAACATCACTGTTCAAATTTTATACGGCTTTTTTTTCAACAGGATGTCATACTCGCTAGTTTTCTAAATGTATGCATTTCAGGATGGAAAAGGCCTATTCTATGCAGTGGTGCAAATCTTTTAATTCATAGGCATTCTTACTTTGAAATTGTGATGAATCCCTCCTACTTTGAAATAGATAGTGGGGATGATATTTTCTTATTGCGGGCGATGCAACAAAAAAATAAAAAAATTGAGTTACATACTGAATTAGATTTTGCAGTTCAAACTGAACTTCCGCTAACGTGGAATGAATGTATTCATCAACGAATGAGGTGGTTGGGAAAAGCGATAAAAGTTGGTGATAGATTGGCAAATACCTCTGCGCAAATTCAATTTGCTCTTTCGTTCTTAAACATCGGATTTTTAGTGGGCTGTTTGCTTTTTCTTCCCACGAAATATGCTCTTACTTTGCTTTTTTTGAAAATTTTTGCTGAGTTACTTTTTTCATTTAGCTACTATCGAAAAAATAAACAACTTGGTTTGTGGTTGTCCATTCCCCTATATCTAGTTATTCTTCCTGTTGTGAACGGGATTATGTTATTTGCTTTTTTTGGGTTTCAACCCAAATGGAAAGGTCGATTAGTTGTACAGTAGAACAAATAAATTCAGCGAGCTTGCAATGCATAGCCAAACGCAATAGGGTAAAATTAAAAGTAGACTCCAATTTAACCATCCAAAATTTTTCTTTTGTGTAAGTAAAAGTACGATAAGAAGCGCAAGTAAAATAACAAATCCAGCGGAGACAAGATGGAATTGAAAAAAAACGCCATTCCAACTAATATTTAACAACAAATGAATTCCATAAATTAGTGCGTTTTGTTTTCCTGGATTTTTTCTCCAAATAAGAGACATATAAACCGAAAACAACAACATAATTAAGGTCCATGCAAAACCGAAGACCCAGCCCGGGGGTGTCCACGGTGCTTTATTTTGAGAAAGATACCAAGTATTTTCCGCGGGACTGCTTCCCATTAGAAATCCACCAAGACTTAAAGCACCAAAATTTAGGAGTAGAAATAGAAAAAGAGACTTTACAAATTGTTTCATTTTTTATTGAATCAATATCCCGAGAGCACCCAATTGTTTAATTTGCTTCATATTTTTCTTACAAATGGTTTCAGGCGGAAAAATAAATTTTTTATCATACATTACTTCATTGACCCAAAAACTCACCCAATATTCATTTGCAATACCAAAAACATCCTCCATAATCGGTTCAATTTTAGCGGCCTCATTTGGTAATAATAATTCAATACAATGGCGCAAAGTTGAGGTTTTAATTTTTTCGCCTGTATTTGCATTTTCGCCATATCCAGTACTTGTTATTATAATCCCTTCCATGATGTCATCTCTTAGATTAAGAAGATAAACTCCATATTCAGGAATATTTTCCTCATTCATTAGTTGCACAACAGCCACACCAACATTCTCCACTTTAGGTCCAAATAATTCTTCTCTCATTTTAACTTCTTTACGATGGAATAAGCATCCTCTATGTATTTCATAATATCCACTGAGTGTCCTACCTTATCGACATTTTCTGCAATAAATTTTTTATCATTTTTCTTCGTATCAGGAATATTGAAATTTTCTTCCCATTCAGTTCCCAAACGTACAATTATCAAATTATCTTTAGGAATAGTTAGTATGTATTGCCCCTTAAAACCACGATAATAATAAACTGGATTTCCTTTGTTGTAATATACCCAAGTATGTAAACCGTATCTCTGATTTAATATCCCCTCGTCCGTTTTGAGTTTGGGAGTTTTTATAAGTTCTTCCATATATTTTTTAGAGATCAATTGTTTGCCGTTCCAATTACCTTGGTTTAATAGTAATCTCCCTAATAGAGCGTAATCTTTTGCTGTTGCATAAAAACAGCAAAATGATCTTTCAATACCTCCCTTACAATCCGTAGTCCAATATGCCTGTGCACTTGCTCCAATCGGTTTCCATAATTTGTCCTCTGTATATTTTGTGAGCGAAACTTTGGTTGCTTTACTCAACAAAATTGAGAGTATTTGCGTGTTCCCACTTTGATAATTAAACCGAACACCTGGCTTTTCAATAGCTAATTGTCTAGTTATTAACCCGGATAGGTCATCCGTATAATACCCTTCTGCTGTATCGTCAGTGGGATTCGTACTCTCAACCCAATCCAACCCTGAAGCCATAAGCAACAAATGTCTTATGGTTATTGAATTTCGTCCTAAATTCTGAAACTCAGGAATGTAGTTGTAAACAGGTTCATCCAAACTTTTAATATATCCTTCATCTATTGCGATTCCGATTAACAGAGAAATAATGGTCTTAGAAACTGAGAAGGAATTGGATACCGTTTTATCCGTGTGTTCATCAAAGTATTTTTCAAATAGGAGTGAATCATTTTTTATAATCAAAAATGCTTTAGTTCCGTAATCATTATGATAAGAAGTTCGTTTCTCTGAAAAATTGTATTTATTTTTCCGAGGGTGATCTATCCATTTGAAATTTTGACTACTTGACTTTACTGTTGTTTTATTAAATAAACTCAAATCATAAATTCCTGGCCCTGTTGCTCCATGAAAATATGTTTTCATAATCGCAGCATACAAATAATACCTTCCGGATAGAAGGATTAATATGTTTAAGATTAAAACAACTCCTAAAATAAAAAATAAAAACCCTCTGCTTATTTTCTTAATGAGTCTATGCATTTTTTGTCATTTCAAAATCAAAAAGTTGTTGCAACTCTTCTAGAATAATTGGAATTATTTCTTCAACCGAAATTGACTTTCCAATTTCTTTCTCCAATGAAGTTACATTTTTATCTTGAATTCCGCATGGAATAATGTGATTAAAGTACTTTAAATCTGTAGATATGTTAAACCCTATTCCATGCATAGTCATCCACCTTGAACTTTTCACGCCCATGGCACAAATCTTCCGAGCTCTTGCTGTTTTCGGTTCAATCCAAACACCTGTTAATCCCTCACTTCTCTCTCCAATTACCTGAAATTTGGTGAGCGTTTTAATCACAGCCTCTTCCAAAAAACGCATGTATTTATGTATATCCGTGAAAAATTGTTCTAAATCAAAAATAGGGTAAATTACAAGTTGACCAGGACCGTGATACGTAATATCACCACCTCGATTGATGTGGTAAAAAGATACATTTTTTTTTACCAATTCATTTTGATTTAGCAGAAGGTTTGCCTTATCTCCACTTTTCCCGAGCGTATATACATGGGGATGTTCACAAAATAGCAAATGATTCTCGGGCATTTCATCACTTGTTCCATTTCTTTTGTTAATTTTTCTTTGTACTCCCTCATCAAATAGCTTTTCCTGTAAATCCCACGCTTCTTTGTAATCAACTTTTCCCAGGAAATGACAGGAAACACTCGGCCGCATAACTAAAAATTAGAAAGTTCGCCTTTTAAATAATCTATTATCTTAATATCAATAATATCTTGATTATTCGCCTCACACAGATAAAAAGATGCCCAATCTACAAGATGAATTAGATAAAGTGACTGTTCAATTCTTGAATTTCCTTTTGCGTTTATGGTCATTACATTGCCACATTTATCCTCCGTTGCTTTACTAGTAATTTCAAAGCGCTTTTTATTTCGAGGATGAATATCAGAAGTTTCAAAAAATACAGGCGCAAATCGACTGTCTCCTCCACCCCAACCGACAAGCTCATTGTGATTCATTTCAGGAATTGTGTGGTGCCAACATAAAAATTTTGAGTTTTCGTTGAACTGTTGACGCGCGCGAACAAGGACCCCTTCGTATATTGTCTCTCCATAAAGTATTCCCACCTTACCAAATAAATGATTCGCAAGATCTTGCGCTAGCGATTGAATTTCAGCTAAATTATCGGTCAAAAGTACACTTGATTTTTCCATTTGCTCGATGCTCGACGAACCAATTAAATGGAAAGTATTCAGAATATGAAGTAATTGAACTAATGAGTAAGCTAGTGTACTGCGCGGTGGATTTCCACCAGGAACAAGAATACAATCGTAGTTATTTTCCTTGCAAAACTGAGCCATTTTGCCACCACTGCAAATACAGACAACATGAGCACCAATACATTTTGCAATTTCGAGGGCTGAAATGGTTTCCTCAGTATTTCCAGAGTACGATGATCCAATTACCAAAGAATTTGAGGATGCAAAAGATGGAAGACCATAGTCTGTTACTAAAAATACAGGAATTTTAATTTCATCATGAACCCAGTTTGACACTATTTTAGCACCAATTCCAGAGCCCCCCATTCCACAAATAATGACATTTTGTATTCCCGCGTTTGGAGATTTTAAAATTGAATTTTTTGCAATTAATATAGCCTCTTCAATGTGTTTCGGAAAATCATAAATTAACTGTTTCATATGTTAAAAGTAGATTTCATATTTTGAACAAAAATACAGAAAAGAATAAATCAACAGCAGAACTAACTTAACCGTTTTTTAAGCGATCTTTTATATAAAGTTCAATTGCCCCCACCATTGATGGAGCATTTGGTTGAGGAGCGTGTAAATCTAATCTCAAATTATTTTTGACAACAGCTTGAGCTGTGGTTGATCCAAATGCAGCGATAGCGGTTTTTTCTTGCTTAAATCCTGGAAAATTTTTAAATAGCGATTCAATTCCCCCTGGACTAAAAAACACCAACATATCGTATTTAACGTCTTCAAGATCAGAAAGGTCAGAAGCAACAGTTTTATACAAAATTACTTTTTGAAACTCTATTTTTTGTTCTTCGAGCGTTAGTGGGATATTGTCTCTTAAGATATCGGTACAGGGAAGAAGGAATTTCTCATCCTTATGTTTTTTCATAACATCCGTTAATTGCTCTATTGTTTGCTTGCCGAAAAATATTTTTCTCTTTCGATAAGCCACAAATTTCTGGAGATATAGCGCCACTGCTTCAGAAATACAAAAATATTTCAAGTCATCTGGAATTTCGTAACGTATTTCCTCAGCAATTCGAAAAAAATGATCTGCTGCTACTTTTGAAGTTAAAATTATACCCGTAAAATCTGGTAAATTTACTTTTTGAGACCTAAATTCCTTTAAGTCAACTCCCACCACTTTTATGAAAGGACGAAAGTCAATTTTGATTTTATATTTATCCGCTAAATCGTAATAAGGAGATTTGTCTCCTTCAGGTTTAGGCTGCGATACTAAAATTGATTTAATAGCCAATTCTAAAAATTTTAACCGTTGCTTAAGCCCCGAAAAACTTAATAAATACATGCGAAAACATGTAGATAGGAAAAATTTCGAGGGTGCAAAGATACAAAATTAAGTAATACCACGAAATTTTTTCTTGAAAAGCATAAGAAGTTAATTTGATCAGACGTATTGCAAACAACACCGAAAAAAGAAAAATGGCAAAAATCAAAAATTTGCTCTGCCACTGAGCATTAAATAGCCACAGTAAATCAATAAGCAAGGCAACCAATCCAGAAACATGAATGAAATTTAAATTATGCAATCGACCAATTGTATATCCTGAAAAGTTTGAAGTTATAAAACCAACGAGGTAAATGCCAATTAAATAAACAAGTAAAATTAGGGTTGCCAATCCGAATGCAAATAAATACTGTGTCAATTTTAAGTGAAAAATAGGACCCATTGCGAGAATAAAAAGTAGAGAACTACTAAAAAGAAAGTTGAGTCCCAAAAAAAAAGAACCAATAGGATGTATTTTTACGGAGTCGTTGAATGAAACCTCAGTTTTAAAGTTTACTAACGTTCCAAACGAAAAACTGATTATTTTTGAATCGAAAAGACGCGCAGTCCCCAAAAAAAGAAAGCCAAAAAAAAGAAGGATCAAATGAGAATTATCGAAAATTGATTTTCTCGCAATAAGTTCTCCTACTTGAATTAAGGCAACAAAAAGCATAGGTAAAATTAAGGAGCATTATTGAATAAGCAATAGGTCTACATGAATTTATAAAAAATCTTCCTCTGACAGGAATTTATAAAAAGTTTCACTTGTAAAAATTCATTTCCTCCACATACTTTTTTACGGGTTCGGTAAGCAGATAACTGACATCTTTACGCTGCTTAATCGCGTTTCGAATATAGGTACTGGAAATATTCATCATCGGTACATCTGCACAGAAAATAACGTTGTTATGCGAATGAAAATCTGAAGTTTTTAATTGGCTTTCTTTTTCACTATCAGTTAAAGCACGTGGATAAACGTACAATTTGTGATTCTCAAGAATTTGCCTGTAGTTATACCACTTTTGAAGATTGCGAAGATTATCTTCTCCCATTATGAGCGAAAACTCATGTTGTGGATACTGTTCCAATAAGTGCGTTAACGTATGAATCGTATAATTCGGTTTTTTCAGTTTGAATTCAACATCAGAAGCTTTTAATTTTAAATTGTCATCAATGGCTTCTCTAACGAGCATTAATCGATGGAAATCAGCGAGCAGAGATGATTTTTGTTTCAATGGATTTTGTGGAGTAAGCACCAACCAAACTTGATCGAGATTCGTATTTTGAATCATGTGGTTGGCTATTATTAAATGACCAACATGTATTGGATTGAATGTTCCAAAAAATAACCCGATTCTCATTTTGAAGCTAAAAATTTGAGGACAACCTCCTGAATCTCCTTTACCGCCAAGTTCAAATCATTATTTTCCAATATATAATCAAATTCTTTGGCCCTCCTCATTTCATCGGTTGCTTTTTGAATGCGAATTTTGATTTTTTCCTCTGACTCTGTTTTCCGCGCCCTCAAACGTTCCTCTAAAATTTTAATTGAAGGTGGTTTTACAAAAATGGAAAGAGCTTTCTTTCCGAAATATTTTTTCAAATTAATCCCACCAACAACATCAACGTCAAAAATAACATTTTGATTTTCATTCCAAATTTTTTCTATTTCGTATGACAATGTCCCGTAAAAATTATTTAGATAAACCTCCTCCCATTCAATAAATTCATTGTTTTTGATTTTTGATTTGAATTCATCAATGCTCAGAAAATAATAATCCACACCGTTCTTTTCATTGGGCCTGGCTTCTCTACTACATGCTGAAATAGAAAAAGAAAGCGACGGAATTTTTTCTATCAGTCGATGCACGATCGTAGTTTTTCCCGCGCCTGATGGAGCTGAAAATACAACACACTTACCTCCTTTTATTTCCATCACAAGATATTTAAAACTTGTTCCTTAATTTTCTCCAAATTATCCTTCATCTCAACAACTAATTTTTGCATTTCTGTATGATTTGATTTGCTTCCTAATGTATTAATCTCTCTTCCGATTTCTTGCGCAATGAAACCCAATTTTTTACCTGAAAATGAGTGATTCATAGTTTCGCTAAAGTAATCCAAATGATTGGCCAATCTAATTTTCTCCTCAGAAATATCCATCTTTTCAATGTAAAATATCATCTCCTGCTCCAAACGATTTTGATCTAACAAATTGTTTCCCAATTCTTTTAATCCTTTTTGAATACGGTCTTTCACCGTAGTTACTCTTTCAGATTCAAATTTTGGAATTTCTAACAAATCTTTTTGAATTGCATTAATTCTATTTTCTAAATCTTCTCTAATTGCCTCGCCCTCTTGCTTTCTAAAATTTATTAAGGAAAGGCACGTGTCAGAGATCAATTTCAAAACCCATTCTTTTTCTTCAGCCGAAATTTCGGGTGTCTGGTAATGCACAACATCCGGCATTTTTAAAATAAGAGACAGGTAATCACTTGGTTGATTTCCTATTTGTTCATTGAGTGCACGAATATCCAGGAAATATTGTTTAGCCAATTCTATATTTATTGATCCAGACTCGCTTAAGCCTGAGCTTTCCAAATAAACTCCCACATCAATTTTTCCACGATTAAGTTTTTCTGCTATGATTCTTCGGATATCAGATTCCAAATCCTTGTACTGACTATTGAATTTTAGATTTAGATCCAATGATTTGCTATTCAATGACCGAATTTCCACTGAAACTTTCTTTGTTCCAAATACTCCATTGGTTTTTCCAAAACCGGTCATTGATGAAATCATAGTAATGAAATTTTTGTAAAGGTAAGAAATATGAAGGGTAAATAAAATTTAGATTAAGTAAACAAAATCAACTATTTTTGGGGTATGAAAGCTTTTGTTCGTGGCTTTATTTGCTTTTTCAAAGGGTTAAACTTTTCAATGAGCCATTTTAGAGGTTGGTTTTTAATTCCATTAATCCTGTGGTTTGTCCTTGTCTTTGGTCTTAGTTTCTTTTTTAGCGATATTATTCTAGGATATTTATACGATTTAATTGAACGCATAACCGGTATTGATTTATCCAAGAATCATGATTTTTCAAACTGGAAATCCATTTTAACAGTAAGTTTCGAGTGGGTTTTGAATATCGTAGTCTACGTGTTTTTCTGGTATTTATTAAGCCGTTACATGAAGTACCTGGTTTTGATTTTGCTATCTCCGTTATTTGCCTATTTATCAGAACGAACGGAAGAAATTCTAACGGAAAAAAAGTATCCCTTTGAATTCAAACAGTTGGTTAAGGACTCCATTCGGGGGGCTGGAATAGCGCTACGAAATCTTTTTATTGAGACGTTTCTTATAGCAGTCTGTGGAATTGCAAGTTTCATTCTTCCGTTTATTTCTCCTTTTACCCTGATTTTCCTATTCTTAGTCAACAGTTACTTTATGGCCTTTAATTTTTTCGATTACGTCGCAGAAAGAAAGCGTATGAATATTTCAGAAAGCATTCGCTATATGTGGACTAACTTATATACCTTATTGGGTTTTGGAGTAGCATATAATCTTGTGTCGTTTATTCCATTTTTAGATTGGGTAGTAGCGCCTTTAAGTGCTGCCTCCGGTGCCGTAATTGCGGATATTGAATTACCTGAGGGGAAAAATTCACTCACATTTAAGCAAAATTTATTACCGAATTCCAACGATTCAACCAAGTTGTTGAATAAAGATTGATTTTACTATTAAAGCTCGACTTTTTAGTGTTCATTTCCATTGTTATTTCTAATTTAGCGCTATGAAACGATACAAGATAGTTGAATTATTGGGGAATACGGGTCGTGAGTTACTCGGCCAAGAAATCATTGTAAAAGGATGGGTACGCGCTTTTCGTAGCAATCGATTTATCCAATTGAACGATGGGTCTTGTATATCTGTGATTCAGGCTGTTATTGATTTTGAACTGTTTGACGAGGCTTTACTAAGGCGAATTACCACAGCTTCTGCACTCTCTCTAACAGGAAAATTAGTTGAATCCATTGGATCTGGACAAGCACTTGAATTACAAGTTTCTGCCATTGAAATTTTAGGTGATGCCAATCCGGATGAGGTTCAAAAAACCGTAATGCAACCCAAAAGACACAGTTTAGAATTTTTGCGCGAGCAAGCTCATTTGCGTTTTAGAACCAATACTTTTGGAGCCGTATTCAGAATCAGACATGCCGTTGCGTATGCCATTCATAAATTTTTTAACGACAGAGGATTCTTTTACTTGCATACGCCAATTATTACAGGTTCAGATGCTGAAGGAGCCGGTGAAATGTTTCGCGTTACAAATTTAGATCCTAAAAATCCACCATTAAATGAAGATGGATCAGTAAACTTTAAAGATGACTTTTTTGGTAAACAGGTAAACCTTACTGTTTCTGGTCAATTGGAAGCTGAGTTGGCAGCGTTGGCCTTGGGGCAAGTTTATACTTTTGGGCCTACTTTTCGTGCTGAAAATTCGAATACTTCAAGGCATTTAGCTGAATTTTGGATGATTGAACCGGAGGTTGCTTTCAACGATTTAAAAGATAACATGGATTTGACGGAAGATTTTCTCAAATACATTTGTTCGTACATCTTAGAGAATTGTGCGGAAGACTTGAAATTTTTAAACGATCGCGATGCACAAGAACAAACGCAAAAACCACAACACGAACGTAATGAACTGTCGTTAATTGAACGTATAGAATTTGTTATTAATAATCCATTTAAGCGTTTGACATATACAGAAGCAATTGAGGTCTTATTAAATTCAAATCACTACAAAAAGAAAAAGTTTAAATACGATGTTTCGTGGGGAATTGATTTGCAAAGTGAGCACGAACGTTACTTGGTGGAAAAAGAGTTTAAATGTCCGGTTATTCTTACAGATTATCCTGCTCAGATCAAGGCGTTTTACATGCGTTTAAATGAGGATGGGAAAACGGTTGCTGCCATGGATGTTCTTTTCCCTGGAATTGGTGAAATAGTAGGTGGATCGCAACGTGAGGAGCGCTATGATATACTTCATAAAAAATGCGAGGAATTTGGAATTCATCCGGAAGAATTATGGTGGTATATGGATACGCGCAAGTTTGGTACCGTGCCACATGCGGGCTTTGGATTAGGCTTCGAACGAATGGTAATGTTCGTTACAGGAATGTCAAATATTAGAGATGTTATTCCTTTTCCGAGAACACCACAAAATGCCGAATTTTAGTTGTTAATCTATACTTTATATATATCTTATTCAACCACTTGAATTGTTGGAATAACCTCATCTATATATACAAGGATGCGTGTTTCTTCTCCATTTTTTGAAAGTAACAATTGCTTACATTTAGGCAGACTTTCGGCCAATCGGAGTAGGTGCCCTTTAAGTCCAAGGCGCATTTGAACATCCATTTCCAAAATGGCAAATAAGCGTAATTTGGAAATATTAAACCCATTTTGAAAATACATTTCACAGATTCTACGTGCAGTACCAACTATAATTTCGGTTCCATCAAAAAGATCATTACGCTGTTGAAGCTTTTTTCCTTTCTCGGTAATTAAATCAATCGTTAAATCCAATTCTCGCGTTCCGGCTGCTAGTATTTCACGAACTTCCCTTGCTTCTTCATCAGAAGAAGCGATAATAATTGCTCTTGGGGAACCTTCCTCCGCTTTCGGAACAAACAATGTAACCCATTCTATTAAAGCATTTTTGTATTCATGAAATGATGCTACTCCAAGTACAGATTGGCCTGATTTTAATGCTTTTCCAATACGTTTAGTGAGCTCAGAATTTTCCATGTGCCGACAAAGGTAGGACTTTTAAAGATGTCTAACTATTGGTCTGATTATAACTATAATTTATTTCAACTCTATCCGTCTACTCGTCACCCCTTTTTCCACATCAATATCAATTCTCCCCAAATACAAACCGGCATATCCAACTTGATTTATGAGTACACTTTTCCCTTTTTTATTTATCTCAATGGTTGGTTTTTCTAAAAAAGTATGGGTATGTCCGCCTAAAATGATATCGATGTTGCTGGTTTGTTGTGCTAATTTTCGATCTGAAATACGAGTTGAATCAGGATAATTATAGCCTAAGTGCGAAAGACAAATAATTAAATCACAACCTTTTTGTTTCAATTCTTTTGCAACGGAATTTGCGGTTGTAATCGGATCTAAATACTTGGTTTTCCCGTAATTGTTTTCAGTTACTAAGCCATTTAGTTCAATCCCAATCCCAAAAACGCCAATTTTTAAATCTCCTTTTTGAAAAATTTCAAATGACTTAGTTTCACCACTCAAAATAGTTTCGGAGAAATCGTAATTGGCACACAAAAACGAGAATTTTGCATGTCGTTTGGCCTTTTTGAATCCCTCTAATCCAATATCAAAATCGTGATTACCCATGGTTGCGGCATCGTACCCCATTTCAGACATGAGTTTCACCTCCAATTCACCATTAAACATATTGAAATAAGGTGTTCCTTGAAAAATATCACCGCAATCTAAAAGTAAAACGTGTTCTTCGTCTTGCCTTATTTTCTGAATCAACGCATGCCGTCGAGATACCCCACCCATGCCAGGAAATTTCGCATGATTACTCGGGAAAGGATCTATATTTGAGTGGGTGTCGTTTGTATGTAAGATGGTCAGTTTAGAAGATTTTTTGCTTGAAAGTAATTGACCAAAACCATTAAAACTGAGCAATACGGCCCCAGAGCCTAACGTAATATTCTGTAGAAATTTCCGCCGATTCATGGAATAAAACGAACTTCGTTATTAGAAATTAAAACTCCTTCTTGTTTGGCGTGATCTATCAAAACATCCCGCATTAATTTTCCGGTTTGATTGACAATTTTTCCTTTTTTTAAGAAATCCATCTTATCGCCGGCATTTGCCAGATAATCGGTAGTTATTACCATACACGTTTTCTCTCCTTCACGCATGGAGTTTAATTTCAATTTTCCTTTATCTACCTTGCAATTAGCAATTGGTTCTCCTCCCGATTTTGTAATATAAGCAGCGATATCATCCAACGCTTCAATCGGTAGTTCAATCCAAACGATTGTATTGTCAAAAGGCATGAGCTTGTAGAAATCATCCAACGTAAGTTTTCCTTTCCCGAGACTTGATCGTATTCCTCCTGTATTCAATAAACAAATAGCAGGAGTTGACAAACGAACCGTTTGTGTTTGTTGAATAAATACTGCATCTGCCACCCAGTTCATTAAATTTGAAGAAGGGCGTTGAGCGATAAAATTTGTATCTGCTTGGGCAACAACTTCGCTCATGATTGCCGTCATTGAATCTCGATAGGGTTTTATAATCTCCTCTGTCTTCGCTGATGTCTCATTCTGTGGCGTTATTGGTACACGTGTTGGTTCTATTACAATATGCGAAGAGCAAGCCAAAAGACTTGCTCCAACACATACAATTATAGAAAATTTGAACATTATTCAATAATAAAGGAGGATTGAACGCTACCGTGAATAGTTCCCACCGATAAGATATAAACGCCAGATTTGAATTGATCTGACACAAGTTCCAATACTGGTAAATTTTGGTCATTTTTCTCAAGAATCATTCTTCCTTGTGCATCAGTAACACGATAAGACGTTATGTTTAATCCATTTACTTGAGCGTAAACCCTATTATTTGATGGAACAGGAAAAACTGAAAAATTAGCTTCTAACTTTTCTTGTAACCCTGCTTCACAGGCATTATACGTCATGTTGGAAAAGTTCACATGACAAACAAAATCGGTTGAATCAATGTATGGATTTCTATTGTTTTGAAGGGTATAAACGTATTCATGGCGAGCAATTTCGTAGTTATCTGGTAAATCCGAATAATGCCATTGTTTCAAAATATCTTGATTTTGATTGCTTGGAATTTGCCAATTGTTGCCGGATTGACCGTTGTAACAAGTGGCCATATAAAAAATAGACCTCGCTGCATTTCCACGTTGTTCCGGTCGTGGAGTAAAACACAATTGATTGGAACTATTGTAGCCAACAGCACAATTCAAAAACGAGAAAACTGTATTTCCTGTAATGATATCCAAGGGTAAATTACTTCTTGGTGTGTTTGCATTTTGAAGATTGGTAGGGTACAAATTGTGTTGGTCTGTATACTCAGGTTTTTCTGGTGGACCATCAGCTGGGAAGGTTGGCATCCAAGAATGTGAATACGTGTGTTCTCTCGAATATCCTATTGGCGTCCAATCGAAGGGATCGTTAAATACTTTTCGTTCTCCTGAATATACGCAAACCACATAGGACTGCCCATCCGTTGTATCTCGTACCTCAAATTGATTCATCATAGTCGTTTTGTAATTGAAATACGAAACGAAGTTGTGGGGATTAATAAGCGAAGAGAGGTCCGTTAAAAAGTTTGGCGAGGAAGAATTTATAACATTGTAATAATTTCCTATTTGTTGTCCCTGACTAGTTGCATTTCCAATTGCCGGTGAGGTAGTTTTATAGTTTTCAAAACCATCCGGACCGTTGAATGCATATACAGAGAAATGATAGTTCTGGTTTGCAATGACGTGACGAGGAGTAAAGCTCATTCCACTTCCAATGTATGCCACTTTTGCATCACCAATAACATCCCCTCTCTTATAGGTTGTGCCATCCGTTGGAACTCCTGTCACTGCCGATCCGGTCTTCCAAAGCACGATGTATTTCTCTGCATTAACCCCAGCGTTGTATTGTCCGCCTAGCGTGTATGCTTTCAATAATGGGAAAGTTAAATTGGTGGGATTTGTTGTTGGCTCCGTTGCTAAATTATCCGTTCCAACAGCGGAAAGAGTAATGACATAAGGGTTTTCATCGCTGTCATCATTATTTATACTTAAGGTGGCTGTTCGTGTGCCAGTTCCTGAGGGCGCAAAATTTAGGGTAAACGATTGGCTACTCGTCGGACCAACAATTCCTGAAAATGACCCGCTAAAATCTGCTGCATTTGTTCCGCTTAGGCCTGTCGAGCTTACTGTTAAATTGAGTGAACCTGAATTCTCGATGGAAACGTTCGTTGAAGAGGTATTTCCGATAACATAAGTCCCGTTATTCAAAACAGTTGTTCCCCCCATTTTTACGTTGATCTCTCGTGAAGGAGCAACATATGTAAAGATATCGTTTAAATCCCTCGGCACAAGTTGGTAGTTCGCATTAAATTGACCTGCCAGACCTACGATTGAAACCGGACCTGTAGGAATAACAGAGCCATCTATATTCGTTGTTCCGTTTATCCGAACGGCAAAAGTTGTTGTCCCATCAGTAATTTGAACAGTACTGTTTCCGGATGCAAAATTCCCGGTTTGAACAAATGTTACATTATCTACCCGCACCAACTGTGCTTCAATGGATTCATTGATAACAGAAAGAGGAACAGGCAATGGATCTGGCAATCCTCCCAAGGAAGGGCCGTGGTCAACGAAATTTGACACAGGTGAAATTTCAAGGAGTCCATTGAAATCCAAAAGAGGACCTGTTGCTGTCACTGAATCCCCTCTGAGAAGGCTATTTAGACCAGTTCCGTATATTGGAAGTGCTGCGGTAGCATCTTGTACATAACGAATACTTCCTAATTCGGAACCATTGGTTACAACACCTTTAATGGTAACGGTTTGTCCAATTCCCATATTGCGAACATCCGCGATGGTTTGTGATAGAGTTACGAAAGAACTGATACATAATACACCGGATAAAATAATTTTTTTCATAATTGATTTTTAAAATTGAAGACCTATTGAAACATTAAAGCGAAATCCTTGACCGAACATAACTGTCGCAGATTTTGCATCAAAATTATCGTAAATATCATTGGCATTATTCGTTGCGTCTGCGATATATACTGAATTCAACAAATTGGTTATTGAGCCGCTTAAAATCAAGGCCGAATTTTTAAATTGTTCTTTATAGCCTGCAAAGAAATTTAGTAAAAAATAAGAAGGTATCTTCCATGAATCTCTTCCCCCATTTGATCCTTGAAGAGTAAATGGATCAAAATTAGCATAATAACAATCAAAGTATTGTGCCTGAACTTTGACGTACAAATTCTTAAAGGGTTCATACCTTAAACTGGCTGCGAGAGCCGTTTGAGCAGCGTCGCCAACGTGCACACCTTTCGCGTCAAAACTAAATTCAAGCGAATCATATTGTGGAATAAAAATCGTTTTTGAAGAGTTCCAGAACCAATCTCCGAAGGAAAACATAATTTCAGTAGATAGTTCTTTATTGAATTTGTAAGCAATATCTATTTCTCCACCTAAATGCACAGCATCCATTCCGTTGATATTAATTCGAATAAACTCGGTTGGATCTTGTGGATCAGGAACTTGAACTCCATAAGGAAAAGGTTTGTTCTGCCAATTCGTGGCGTAGGCATTGAAATTTACACCAAATACCTTATCGGCAAAATTATATCCCCCTTCAACTGCTTGAATTTTCTCATTCACTATTTCACCAAAGAAAGTATTTGTATTGTTATCAATAACGTTAGAAAACTGAGGCGTACGATTTAAATATCCTAGATTTAAATATACATTTGAATTTTTATCCAGTTTATAGCTCGCACCCCCTTTGAAGGTAAATCCTGGTATATATTTCCAATCTGTTTTTTGGTATTCAAGCCCTGGACTGTCATTGGTGTAAAGTTGTCCGTTATATTTAATTGTATCAGGTACCCATTCTGTTCCAACTTCGCTATACCCTATATAAAGTGTTGTATCTAAGATTTGATTTGCAATTCCAAAATTGTTGTAAGAAGTAGTGGTCAGTTCCAATTTTCTTTTTTGGAAATAATCTACCCCGCGATATCCATTAACAATTCCTGACAAATTAACAAAATAAGACCACTTCTCACCTGAATATTCAACTTGACCAAAAGCCCCTGACCATTGTACCAAGCCATCGCGATCAGCATTGAAGGTGTTCTTTGCAACCCGATCTCCAACGCGTTTCATTGGGCTTGCTGCATTTTTATCCTCTTTATCTACATAGTAATCTCCGCCCAACAAATCCTCAATGCGCTGGTAATGTCGCCCTTCATAATATCGGAAATCAATTCCCCCAGAAACTTCCAAATTTTTAGAAACGTTGTAATTGAATTGACCCAAATAACCCACCCAAAAATGGTTATTAATACTTGCTAATAATACTTGAGATGATTTTATTTCTGTCGAAGAATAAAGAGGATCAATATTCGGGGTGCCAAAAAGAGAATTAATTTGATTTTCTTGTTCAATTTTATCCCAATCGATCAAGCCCGTGCTATCACGTAACAGAGCCCCTGAGTTGTAAATATTTGTTCCACCACCCCTACCAATGGACATATACGCCAAATTAGAAATGGCTAATTTATCATTTACCTTCCAAAAATCCTTTAATGTAATTTGAGGTTTGGAGTAGAAGTTTCTTCGTTCATTAAATACTTCGCGCTCCCCATTTTCATTAGTTCGATACCCCCAATGTTGGTTGAAGCGGATTCCCATATCATAGAACAGTAAATTGGTATCAACTTCCACCCCAGCTTCGCGCGCTTTATCTTCACTAAAATATTGAATCGCTTGACTGAATAATCGCTGCCCGTGCCACTGCGGTGCTGCAAAAGCCGAAAGTGTCACTAGGTGATTTTTGATTTTTTTAGAAAGTTTTCCATACCCAAAAAAGCCTTGACTTGGCGTGCCATACACCCAACCATCTGATTGTTTGTACGAAGCTGAAACTGTCAATCCCCAACCTGATTTGGTCATTCCAGTGTTGTACGAAAAAGTGGTTCTCAACATATTTCCGGTAGAATATTCTTGCTTGAGCATTCCACCTTTTTTATTTCCAATTCCTTGCGTTAGAATATTAATCGTTCCACCAATAGATGGCATAGCAATTTTGGTAGCCCCTAAGCCTCGTTGAACTTGCATTTGAGCAGTAATTGCATCCAACCCAAACCAATTTGACCAATAAACGGCTCCATTTTCCATGTCATTTACCGGAACTCCGTCTATCATCACTCCCACATTACGTTGATCAAATCCACGTACGTTAATTCTGGCATCGCCATCACCACCACCTTGTGTGGTAGCATAAACTCCCGCTGTTCCATTCAAAAGCATGGGCAAATCCCGAGAACCTAATTCTTCCACAATTTTCTGCGTTGGGATTTTTGTCACGGCAATTGGAACATTATCTCTTACCATATTACCAATAACCTCTATTTCGGCAAACTCAACGCTTCCGCCCATTTTCACATCTTTTTCAACTGTGGCAGAATTCACATTGATTTTCACTCGAACCGTATCGAAGGTGGTCATAGATATTACCATCGTATATTCCCCATAAGGAACATTTGCTAATTCATAGATGCCCTCTGGATTTGAAAAAGCACGATACTTATTATCAATATTAACTTTAGCTCCTGCAACGGGAAAATCGGTTGAATTATCAATTATTTTACCTTTTACAGTGCCTTTTTGAGAAAAAACAAAATACGATGAAAATAGTAGAATTAGGCCAAAAAGGACTTTCATAAAGAAAAACAGTTTACTACTTGACAAGAATTTTTTCAGTTGAATTCGTTCCATTATTTGAAACCAAATGAACGAAATAAACACCTGCACTTTTTGGTAATTCAATGGTATACAGTCCTTTGTTTAAGAACTCTTTATTCCAAATTGATTGACCTAGACTGTTCGTAATTGTTAATGACTTAATGTTTTCATCCAATTTAATTGTAACAACATCTTCAGTTGGATTTGGGAAAATAGAATAATTATTGAATTCCATTTCAGGCATTGAAACAGGATTACAAGAACAATCGTGGCTGCCTAACGAAAACCAATTTCCAAAGAGGATTACGTTACCGTTAACGCTTTCAATTGTGTCCCCGTTCTCATCAAATAAATAAATTACCGGCGGAATAGTATCCCACTCTAACATTGGATCAAAGAAAGAAACGGGAGTTGAAACGCCTTTTTCAATCGATGCCTTTCTAATCATGCTGTGATCTTTTGTGACCAAGACCCCTTGACCAGAACTGTAGGGAAATTGAGTAGACCATGCACCGTCATTTCCGGCTGCAGATCCCGTCTCATTGGCAGGATTTTCTCCAATTTTTCCAAAAATATCAATGATCGCAAAATTGGGTACATTCGTAGCATTAATAAGTAAAGCTGGATTTGAAGGCAAAGTTCCTTTTGCCAACATGACCGCATCATTTCCATTCCAATAAAAGGCATTGCTTGTATTGTAGACAGGGCTGTAAAAACCATCTGCTCTTGCTTGTAAAGAGTCCCAAATTGGTGCCTCTTGACCAGTACCATTTTCGTCTTGCTTATCTAAGACAGCAACATAAACATCGAATGGCGCGATTGTTCCTGAAAGTTGAACTGAGTTTAATACCGTTGCGGTTGTTGCACCATTCGAATAACGAGAGACAAAATACTCATTTAAATTTACTGGAACCGAGGTGGGATTATAGATCTCAATTGCCTTATTGTTTGACCAACCCTCTACGTATTCAGATATAAAAATTTTAGAGCAATTCTGAGCGAACGTAAATCCAGAGACAAAAGTTAAAACAGCAAGTAATGATTTTTTCATAATATATAAATTAAAAGATAGACGAAGAATTCTCGGGAATAATTGCGTTTATAAAATCAATTTCAAACACAAGTTTAATCATTGGTAGATAAAAATTTGAAATGGTTTCGGCGCAAATCGCTTCAAGGATATCATTTCAAATCCACCCTCAAAATTAAACAATTTTTGGTTTCTGTCTATTATAAAATTGTTAACAGTAAATTTTGTTTTATCAACTCAAATTGGAAATGAAACAAAACAATTTGTAATTTCATTTTTAAAATTCGCAAAATGAAAAATTACCCCTTTATTCTCTTATTTCTTTTTTTTACCAAAAGCTTAAATTGTCAGGAGCTAAGTGTAGAAAAAATTTGGAAAAACTATGAGTTTTATGCAAAAGGCGTAGACGGATTTCGCTCTATGAAAGATGGGGAATATTACACGCAGGTTATCGATGGATCCATCTATAAATTTAAAATCAACGACCCAAGCGACATCGGGGCTCTCCTTGTTGATAAAAATAATTTAAAATACAAAGACCTCTCTATTGAATTTGACGAATACTTCTTCAATGGTGACGAAACTAAAATTTTATTCACAACCAAAACCGAATCAATCTATCGTCGCAGTTTTTCAGCAGTTTATTTTTTATATGATAGAACAACTGGGGATTTCGAGCCTCTCGATAGTGATCGCCAACCGCAAACACTTGCCGAATATTCTCCTGATGGAACGATGGTTTCTTATATCTACAAAAATGATCTCTTTGTAAAACAATTAAAAACGGGCAAAGTAATCAAGTTGACCAAGGGAGGAAAAAAGAACAAAGTGATTTACGGTACAACAGATTGGGTGTACGAAGAAGAATTTGCCATTACAAAAGCGTACGAGTGGTCAATGGACAGTAAAATGATTGCCTATTTACGCTTTGATGAACAAAACGTGAAAGAATTCAATTTAACAAATTATACTGGCCTCTATCCAGAACAATTTAAATACAAATACCCGAAAGCAGGAGAGGATAATTCGAAAGTCACTGCTCATGTTTTGACAATAAAATCGGGTAAAGAAATAAATTTAAATCTAGGCGAATACGAATACATCCCACGCTTGAGTTGGTCGAAAACAGCAAATCAATTGATACTTCAAACCTTAAACAGACACCAAAGCTCATTGAAATACCATTTGGTTGACTTCACAAAAAAACCTACTCATAAAGTTTTTTTCGAAGAAAAATCTGAAACTTACATAGATGTAGATAATAATTTATTGATTTTAAAAGACGGTAAATCAATTTTACGAACAAGTGAAGCAGATGGGTTTAATCATATTTACAGACTTAATTTTGATGGAACAACGCAACAAATAACAAAAGGAAATTGGGATGTTATTGAATTTTTAGGTATCGATGATGAAAATAAAGCCATTTATTATTCATCCGCTGAGAATTCACCGCTCTACAAATCAATTTATAAAATTCAAATTGATGGTTCAAATAAAGAAATACTCAGTCCAACTAAAGGTTATTCTAATGCAGAGTTTACCTCAGGAATGAAGTATTTTATTTTGACCCATTCAACCGCAAATAGCCCTTCACAATATAGTTTACGAAAAAACGATGGGACAGTAATTAAAGTGCTAGAAGATAATAAAGCTTTAGCAGATAAAGTAGCCTCATACACTCCATCTCAACGTGAATTTATAACGTTTAAATCGAATGGAACTGAGTTGAATGGCTGGATGATAAAGCCAAAAAACTTTGATTCATCAAAAAAATATCCCGTTTACATGACGGTATATGGCGGACCGGGGCACAATGAGGTGCTTGACTCATGGGATGGGATGGATTACATGTACTACCAGCTTTTGGCTGAAAGAGGATATATTGTTGCATGTGTTGATCCACGCGGGACGATGTTTAGAGGAGCGAAATTTAAGAAGTCAACTTATTTACAATTGGGTAAATTAGAAATTGAAGATGTAATTAATACCGGGAAAGAATTACAAAAAATGCCTTATGTAGATCCAAATCGAATAGGAATAATGGGGTGGAGTTACGGTGGATTTATGGCTTCATTAGCTATTACGAAAGGAGCTGATGTTTTCAGAATGGCTATTGCGGTTGCACCGGTAACAAATTGGAGGTACTATGACAACATCTACACAGAACGATTTATGCGAACGCCGAAAGAAAACGAAAAAGGGTATGACGATAATTCACCCATTAATCACGTGAAGAATATTAAAGGAAAATACCTATTAATTCATGGTTCAAGTGACGATAATGTCCATTACCAAAATGCCATGGAAATGGTAAACGCGCTCGTAAAAGCCAATAAACAATTTGATATGTTTATCTATCCAAATCGCAATCATGGAATATATGGCGGCAATACAAGAAATCACCTTTTCAATATGATGTTTGAATATACATTGAAAAACTTATAATACCCTTTATAAAGTAATTTACAACGTGTAAACTAACAACTCTAAATTTATTTAATAGACAGTTTTTGTAGGTATTTTTTTTTGTGTATCTTTGCAATCCAATTTTGGGAGTTTAGCTCAGCTGGTTTAGAGCATCTGCCTTACAAGCAGAGGGTCGGGGGTTCGAATCCCTCAACTCCCACTCTGATGAAAGCATTGTCGAAAGGCAGTGCTTTTTTAATTTTAAGGACAGTAAGCTTGCTTTATTGGACTTATTTAAAAAAGTACAAACTGAACAAAGTGAGGGAATGCTTTCATCCATTGCACGTCGGGTAAACGGGATATATAATCCCTCAACTCCCACTCTGATGAAAGCATTGTCGAAAGGCAGTGCTTTTTTAATTTTAAGGACAGTAAGCTTGTTTGAAGAATCTTTTCTTTTCTAACACCCTAATTTATGTAATCACATATTCCGTATCTTTGATAAGATAAACCCTACTAAAATGAAAAAAATTACCATTCTCTTTTCCTTTTTTTATTTTGTTTCGGGCGCATTTTCTCAAACATCTCCATGCTTCAATTTTCAGATAACCGGCAGTTACCCGGATACATTGAACCCTAATAACTATCAAATCTCAATCAACTTTAATTCGGATCCGAATGATATCGTAAACTACCCTTATGTTTCGGCAGTTTTAGATTGTAACGGAGATACAGTGGCAACAGGGGGGCTATTTTATTTCGGGCAGTTGGGTCAAACAACACAAGATTATCCGGTAACAATTATCGATACAACAACATGGTGTGAACCGCTTTCTGCTGTTTTTATCGGTGGATTTGGCCCATTAAGTGAAGTTGATACGTGCATACTTTCATTTCAAAGTGCCGCGCTAGAGGATGTTTCAGAGGAGCAACATATTTCAATTTATCCCAATCCAGTTTCTGATTTTTTGCATGTTTCCGTTTCCAATGATTTGATTGGAAAGAGTTATCAAATTGTAAATCAATTTGGACAAGTAATTATAAAAGGGCAAATTCAATCTCTTCACGAGAAGATTGGAATTGAGCTTATTTCAAACGGATTTTACATGATGAATTTCTCTCATGGTTTAAGAAAATCTTATGCAATTATCAAAGACTAAAACACTATGAAAAAGTGCCTAAACTTTTTACTTTTTATTTATTCCTTCGCTACTTTCAGTCAAAACTACACCTCTTATTTCACCGGAAATTCTACGGATCTCGTGACCAACCCGCAAGGTGGAATTTGTCTCATGGGTGGAGCATCCGAGGATGATAATGCGATGAAATGGTTTCTGCAGCGTGCAGACGGAGGTGATGTTTTGGTGCTTCGCGCCACAGGTTCTGACGGATATAACACTTATTTATATTCTGGTTTGGGAATCACGGTAAACTCTGTTGAAACTATCGTTTGCAATAATACAAATGCCAGTTCTGATGCATACGTAATAAATAAAATCAACCAAGCCGAAGCAATCTGGTTTGCGGGTGGCAATCAATGGACCTACATAAGTTACTGGAGAAATAGCCCAGTAAATCAAGCCATCAATCAAGCCATTCATGAAAGAAATGTTGTAATCGGTGGTACAAGCGCAGGTATGGCTATCCAAGGAAAATATTATTTTTCAGCACAAAATGGAACAGTAACCTCAAATACTGCAACGTCGAACCCCTACGCAAATTCGGTTACCGTCGATTCAACAACATTTATTCAAAATAACATTTTACAAAAAGTAATAACTGATACACACTTTGATAGCCCCGATCGAAAAGGTCGATTAGTAGCATTTTTGAGTCGAATCTATACAGACTACAATATTTCTGGTTATGCCATTGCATGTGATGAATACACTGCTGTTTGCATCGAGCCTACGGGTCAAGCGCGCGTGTTTGGCGGATATCCAAGTTACGATGACAATGCCTATTTCGTTCAAGTGAATTGCGAATTACCCGATCAGGATCCTGAGGTTTGTTCGGCAGGAAATGCGCTTACTTGGAATCACAACGGACAAGCAGTTAAAGCATTTCAAATCAAGGGTGATGCAACCGGTTCAAAACTCTTTGATCTTAACTCGTGGGAAACAACTTCCTCCGGATCTTGGTACAATTGGAGTGTTGCAAATGGTACTTTTCAAGAGACTGTGGGTATTGCTCCCTCGTGTTCGGTAGGCATGTCTAGTAATCTAAATAAAGATGATGTATTGATTTATCCGAATCCAGCCACCCATGAGTTTATCCTTACTATTCCCTCTGAATTAATTGGAAAAACATATAATATTATAGATCAACTTGGTAAAATAGTTAAAACGGTTCTTATTGAAAGTGAAAAACAAACTATTTCAATCGAAGGAATTGAAAACGGGTGCTATTTAATTTACATGGATAGATTTCCGATAAGTAAATTATTTGTTCAATGGGATTAACATTTGAATAACTTTGATATTCAAGAAAAATTAAGAAAAAGACTTTGTTAAAAATAAATTTAATAGTCTTCTGATCGATCTTCTTTCGTAACTTTGGTAAATTATTTGAAATCACGAACTTATGAAATACCTCCTCACTTTTTTAGTTTTTTTTCCATTCCTAAATTTTGGGCAGCTGAAATTGAACGTTCAAGGAGATGTCGTTAATGTTCGTAAACAGCCTGAGGTAACTAGTGAAGTGGTAATAAAGGTTAAACGATTTGACAAACTTACAGTTTTAGAGAAAGGAAAGGAAGCCACGGTTAATGGCATAATAGATAATTGGTATAAAATCGAGACAGAGGGAGGAAAAATTGGGTTTGTTTTTGGTCATTTCACCTCGTGGAAAAGGGAGGGAAAAGTGACAAAGCCGATGACTCTATCAGATGTGAGCTGGGGTGATTGTTTTCATCTTATTTTCGATGGTATCGATTTTGGAAATGCAATTAACGATTTAGGGATTTATGAGCAAGAAATTGAAAATGACTCCTATGCCGATGATAAAATTCTGGTTGGAACATTATTTAATGTTACTTATAATTCTCTTTTCACGGTAGAGTATGAATATTGCAATCCCGAATCACCAGCCGTAGTTATTCAAACACCAACTATTGTAAGAATTGAGAAAAATTAATAATAGTTACTTTTAATTATTTATATTCGAAAAAGAAATTCTGATGACAAAAAATCTTCTTTTTTTAGGCAGTTTATATTTCGCAAGTCTTTCCATTTTGATTGCACAAGAGCCCATCGGTTACACAGAAGAATTCAGGAAAATACCTTTTACAGTAACTTCAAACGAAGAAAAAATACCGTATTCCATGTTTAGTGAGGACGAAACGAAGAGAACAATCTATTCACGGACCTACACAACTTCCAAGGGAGACGTCAAAAGTGAATTTTCATTAACACCAGTTTGCTATGAGCTCAATGGAAAATTAGAGCCAATTGTCTCAATTCCAACAGAAGAAAAAGATGGTTCATGGTCGGCTAATCAACAGCCTATCCAAACAAAACTACTGACGAACGGAAGTTTACAGTTGCTTTTTCCTGAAAGCAATAGGGTTATAATATCCACGGAAAAAATCAATGATCATCAACCTGAAAAAACTAAACTAGTTTCTATTTCTGAAGAAAAGAAAACAATTCAACTGTCGAATGGAATAAAAAAGTCGATTTCATTCATTGATGGTGGATTTAAAGTAAATTATATTATTGAAAATCTGTCTTCTCTGTCTTCAGGTGATTTGGTCATTCGAGAGAAAATTGAACTCCCATACGGCTGGAAATTACAGAAAGTTGGTGATGAGGTAATGATCCATAATGGATTTCAAGAGGTTGGTATATTTGGACAAATTCTCTGTTTTGATCAAAATTTTGATGCATTCAAAGGGAATTATAAAATATTACACGACGGAGACTTTTATTTCTTGGAACTTGTCATTGACTCTGTTTGGCTTCACGGTGGCCGCAGTTTTCCCATAATTATTGATCCCACAATTGCAGGTGCTTTGAGTCAATGGACTGGTGGAAATATACCGTCTTGTTTTATGCCCACTTTTAATAAAGATAGTTTGTTAGTAAATATTCCTGCAGGTGTTACGCTCACTGGTCTGTACGTATGGGGTAGTTTTTATGCGGATCCCTTTACTCCTGCAACGATGGGAATTGGTTCCATGTATTTCAGCACCAGTTGTGCAAGTTCACAATATTTTACCATCACCGGTGCAATAGCTGCCTCTCCTGGCACGGCATACTTGGACAGTTTCAACTTACTGAATCCTTTGAGCTGTTGCTTTCCTAAAAGCTGTGAAGATACATCCATTTACGTCCGCTTTCATTTGGGGCGAAATTCTCTTGGTGCAGGATGCAACAGTACCTACATTCGATATGATCAGTTTACACAGTATAAGTTCAAAGTCATTATCTATGGGAAAACACCGGAAACTTATGGAAATGAATGGTATGTCCCTCAAGCAGCAATTTGTGCTAATACGTGTGAATTTACAGCTACTGGTTACGCTCGATACGGAGTACCCCCTTACACCTTTACACATCCATGGAGCTCTGATACAGTGGTTGCTGGTGTCAATGAGGGTTGCAGTATGGGCAATAAGAGTAATATTTTTACACTTACAAATCCGAATTGTCCAATTTATTGTGACCCTGCATATACCCAGCTTCAGGTTCCCACCCCTGTAATCTTTGACGCATGCGGAGCGCAAATAACAAATATTCCCATTGCAACAAAACCTATTCTACCCACCCCAAGGCCTATTGCAAATTATGACTCAACACTGTGCGAAGGTCAAGAATTAAATATGTTACTGACCTCATGTTTACCCGGGGGTGTGATAAATTATTTTGGAAATGGAATCAATGGACAAGGAAATATTAGCCAATCTTTGCCTGCATTAAACGATAGTATTACGATTTATAATTATTACTCATACGCTACCTTGAATAATTGTACATCAGATACCTTACAACACAATGTGTATATTATTCCTAATCCATCAGCTGATATAAGTATATTACCTAATCCATGCGTTGTTGAAACTCCTTTTACTTTATTAAGTAATTCAACTGCCGCTCTCGGTCCCATTGCATCTCAGGAATGGTCGCTTGAAAGTAATTTTATTAGTTCAGATACTTCCTATTCTTCATCTCTAGATATCCCAGGAAATTATATCGTCTGCATCAATGTTGTAGATTTGTTCGGATGCACTGATACTCTTTGTGAAGAGTTGAATATAATTCCAGCTGAAATTGAAAATTTGAACGCCATTACCCCGAACGGAGATAACGTAAACGATGTGCTTTATTTTGAGTACCTTGATCTCTATGACGGTACAGAATTGTCGGTCTATAATCGTTGGGGAAACTTGGTCTATTCGGCCAGTCCATACTTAAATAATTGGTCGGGTGATGACTTGAAAGATGGTATCTATTACTATGTGCTAACAGTGAAGGACACAAATAGGACTTATAGCAGTTTTTTCCATCTCTTAAAAGAACCCTAAACGTACTTTCTCAAGAAATTAACGGCTTTAGGTTTTTTAAAAAAATAAATTTCTCTGAGGGCAGCGGCGGGAGAAATTTCTTGGCCTCTGCGTGTTGTGAAAAGAGTAGTTTATTTAGAGGGAATCCAATCAGGAATGATTTTAAGTGTTTTAAGTGTTTGGTACTCCTCACTCTGTGGAACTGGTTCAAAAGCATATTCCCAATTAGCTTGCGGCGGCATGCTCATGAGTATAGATTCTGTGCGTCCACCTGAATAAATTCCGAATTTTGTTCCTTTGTCGTGAAGTAAATTGAATTCCACATAACGCCCTCTACGAAGCGCTTGCCATTGTTTTTCTTCAATACTAGGAGGCGATAGTTTTTTATGCCTGACCTGATCCTTGTAAAGAACTGGAAATAGTTCGCCAAGTTCAGTACAAAAGTTCATTAAATTTTCTTTACTCAAACCCGTGTTGTCCTCATTTTTGTAATCAAAGAAGATGCCGCCAATACCCCTTGTTTCTCCCCTGTGCGGTAGATAAAAATAGTTATCTGCCCAGGGTTTAAATTCGGGATAAAATTTAGGATGATGGCGATCACAAAGGTCCTTTAGCGACTGATGAAATAATACCGCTTCCTCGTGATTGACATAATGCGGCGTCATGTCGATACCTCCGCCAAACCAATATTCTCCTGAATTTAATTCAAAATAACGCACATTCATGTGCATGATTGGATGTCTTGGGTGTTTTGGATGTAGCACAATAGAAACTCCTGTTGCAAAGAAGGATTCGCCTTCCATCTGCAGTTGTTGTTTCATAGCACTGCTTACCTCTCCGTAAACCTCAGAAAATGCCACACCGCCTTTTTCGAGAATTGTACCGTCCTTCAGTACTTGCGTATGTCCGCCTCCTCCTTCCTCACGTTGCCATTTATCTCCAATGAATTTTCCAAAGCCATCGATGTGCTCAAGCTCCCTGATAATATGATCTTGAAGCGACCTGTAGCGATTCGAAATTTCCTCTTTTCTCATTTAAGTAAATTTCGGGTCTTAAAATCTTCGAACAAAACGGGAATATATGCCGAGTTTTCGTATCCATCTCTTTCATTGCGCTGCATGGGTGAAAACGAAGAAACTATGCCTACTTGAGGTACTCTCTGCTGCAGGTAGAGAAATACATTTCGAAAAATATCGTAACCCAAACAAACTGTTTTTGTTAGGTCAGATTGCTTTGAATTTCTGTATTTTCTTTGAAAATGCTTGATATGTTCATTGTCGTAATCAAATTGGTTAGGCGCTGTAAACATGAATGTGAATTTATTTTGAACTGTTGCATTAATTTCTTTCCACTCCAACCAATCTTTTAGCCCAATAATTTTGAAATTTTCAGAGGACTGATAATTCGTCAATAGAGGCAACACCTTTTCTTTTTCGGTGGATAAGTAGACAAAGTAAATGAGTCCTCCGAGTTGTTCGAATTGTTTGTAGTTCTTTAGGCTTGCCTCGATTAAAGGAGTATCGTTATCATTACTCAAATTTCTGTAAGCAGATGAAAACGTATTTTGCATCCAATGCTCGTCAGTTTTTTCGTTTTTAATGAGGACAATTCGTCCTGGTAATTTTCGACAATATTCTGCCAATCCATTAATCAGAGACTCATTTTGAGAGGAATAGGTTAAAGCCAAAGGATTATTTTTTACGATTTCGTGGGAAACTTGAGTAGGGTAGACAATATGAATTTTTCTATTCATAGACCAATTATGAAGTAATTCTGCTTCTTTTTTATCAAAAGGTGCAAAAATTAAGTCAAAGGAAGCCAAATTCTCGTTACTTAAAAGATCGGCAAATGAACGACCTTTTTGGTTGTAATCTATAATCTTTACAGTTGCCGAATAGCCGGCATGATTTAAACTGTCTATTGCCATTTTTACTCCAATGTAAAAATCGAGTCCGAAATTTGAAACATTCTTGTTCACTTCGGACAAGCTGTCCAAATTTAGAGGTAATAAAATGGCAATTTTTGGAGATTTGCTTAGCTTTTCACCCCACTTTATTGGGTTGGCAATTAAAGGTGATATTTTAACAGGAGTTCGCGTTGGAACAGGTGCTAAATTTTCTTTTTTTAGAGGGATTTTTAATTTTTGCCCAGCGTTTATTTTAGTGGAGCTAAGTTGATTGTATTCCATAATTCGCTGCACGGGAATCATGAAACGTTTGGCAATTGTATACATATTTTCTTGCGGGAGAACGGTATGTTCGACAACGCTGTCTGAAAAAGTCAGGCGAATATTTTCAGCTTCAATAGTCTGATTCGAGATTGGCTCAGGGTTACTTTTTTCAGCAATCGCTATTCTTGGCACAGCGTTTCGAATACTTAATTTTTGATCAATTTTTAAACCATTCTCTGTGCTTGGATTTTGAGCAATGATCGAATCCACAGAAACGCCATACAGCTTACTCAAGCCAAACAAGGTTTCTTGCTTTTGAACAGTATGTTGTACCGTTCTTAGCGTTACCGGAACATAGATTACCGTTCCAATAACCAAACCACG
>VGFL01000020.1 GCA_016868915.1 Bacteroidota bacterium
TAAAGAAAAAACGAACAGCTAACATCGGCTACCCGACTAAGCCGCACAAATCTTTGTAGTCAGAAAGAACAGCGGCTCATCGGGTAGCCGAAGACCGTTATGGGCAAGTTTAAAAGACATATCGGACAGACAAGAGAACCACCAACGGACAACTTTGATAGTTCTTAAAAAATATTTTGTAAAATTGACAAACAAAAGTGGAGACCAGAACCCACTCTAAAAAACGGGGCGTAATCTGAAAAGCCTAACGAGTAGGAAAACAAACACTAATAAAATGAAATTACTTTTTTTAAATTTTACTCTATTCCTCTTGACAGTAAGTTTTACTTTCGGACAGGAAATAAAACATTCTGACTTAGCAACTGCGACAAGGGGTGAATTTACCTCATATGTTGCAAGTGACAATGCTGTTTATAAGATTGGAGACCGCATTAAAATAGGTGTTCCTTCTTCAAACAAGACATTTGCTTTTATTACAGAAGGGGACGGAATTTTATTGCCAATTACAAATTTGACAGCTGCATCAAGTGGACAAGAAACAGAAATAAAAAAAATATGGGTTGTAGGTAATAAGAGAGCAGGTTACTCGGTTTCTTTTAGGACAAAAGGAATTACAGGACTCTCAAATTATACAATTCAATTTGAAAATGCTCTTGCGACAGGTGAAGTAAAAGGTTTTGGTATGACAAGTGACGAAGCATTAGCAGAACTAAAAAAAGCTAAAGACAAACTTGACCTTGGTCTTATTACTCAAGAAGAGTATGAAAAAATAAAAGCGGACTTAGTTAAATACATAAAATAAAACCAGCCCATAACAGGCGTTTGGCTCAATGGCGGGTGAAGTGGTTAATTGAACATTCTACCTCGCATCAACTTTTGTGGTGTATTGACAGTTTTGGGCTCCGAAATCCGCCACTGCGCCAAGCGCCAAACCGTTATGGGCAAGCTTGAACCGAAATTGCCCAATGGTTAAACAATAAAAACAAACAAAAAATGAAAAAGAAAAATTTACTGATGACAGCAATTGCAATCTTCGGACTAGCAACGATTACAAGTGCCCAAGTGCCCTCTTATGTGCCTACAAGTGGTCTTGTTGGTTGGTGGCCTTTCAACGGAAACGCCAATGATGAGAGTGGGAATGGAAATCATGGGACAGTGAATGGGGCTACGCTGACGATTGATCGGTTTGGGCAGGCAAATAAAGCGTATAGTTTTAACAACAATGTTATAACTACAAATTATTTTGGTATTAGTGGGAGTGGTAGTAGAACAATTTCATTTTGGATAAAAACAAATAGCAACAACGATATGCATACTGTTACATATGGTGGCATACCAAATGGGTCAAATGCAGGAGATGCCTTTAATTGCACATTTAATTATGGTAGTTCAGGTGTTAATGCCAACACTGGATATTCTGCTATTACTTATCAATGCCCAACTCCTGTAAATAATAATCAATGGTCACATTATATTTGGGTATTTGATAGCATTCCTAATCCAACAACTCAAAATATAAAAATTTATCAAAATAGTGTACTTTTGACTAATGCTATTTATAATTTTAATCCAACAGCTGCATTAAATTCAAATACCGCAATAGTCCCTCTTAGATTTGGTAAAGATACTGTCGGTTATCATCCATTTCTAGGTAATTTAGACGACATCGGCATCTGGAACCGTGCTTTAACTCAACAAGAAATAACAGATGTATACAACGGTTGTCAATTAGCAGTAAACACTCAACCAACAAATCAAACAATAAACATTAACAACAACGTACAATTTGTTGTTGGTTCATCTGACCCAGGTGCAACTTACCAATGGCAAACAGACCTTGGAATGGGATTTCAAAATATAAATAGTGTTGGTCAATACTCAGGTACAACAACCAATACTCTGTCTGTTTCAAATGTATCGATGAGCAATAATAATCAACCGTTTCGTTGCATTGTTTCCTCAGGTTTGTGCTCTGACACTTCAGATGTTGCAGTTTTAACTGTGAACGATAATGCAAGTATTGATGAGGCCAACCAAGATAATCTATTCACAGTGTTTCCAAACCCTGCACAAAGCATAATTACTGTAAAAGCCGACAAGGCTATTATTGGTGCGGTTTATTCCATTTATGATAACACAGGAAAAGTCGTCTTGACGGGAAAACTTCACTCAGAAAATACAAGCATTGAGTTGGGCAATATATCAGATGGAATATATATATTTAATGTTGGAGAAAAAATAAAGCAGACCTTCAAAGTGATTAAAGAATGAGCCATCCCTATGGGTATACGCCAAACCGTAAAAGGCAAGCTTGAAAAAATTGCCGACATGTTAAACAAATAAACACAAATAAAAAATGCAAAAGAAAAATTTACTAATGACAGCAATTGTAATCTTCGGGATAACAACAATTACAAGTGCTCAAGTACCTTCTTATGTACCGACCACTGGACTTGTTGGTTGGTGGCTCTTTAATGGGAATGCGAATGATTTGAGTGGAAATGGCAATAACGGAACGGTGAATGGCGCAACGTTAACCACGGATCGTTTTGGGGCGACCGATAATGCTTATGATTTTAACGGAATAAATGATTTTATTTCATTAGCAAATAGTGGCTCAATTAATTTTTCTGAAGGAATTTCTTTTAGTGCTTGGATTAAAACTAACGATATTAGGTTAGCATCCATTGTTGATAAAGAAACAACCTGTTTTTCTTATGGCTATAGATTAAACACAAGGGATGATGGGCAAATCTGGTCTGAACATGGATGTTACGGAAATGGACAACCAGAATGCTATAATGCGATTGCAAATATAAATTATACTTCAAATACGTGGTATTTTATTGTTGGAACCTTAGATTTAATTAATGGAAATAGAATATACGTTAATGGAAATCTTGTTGACCAAGGGGCGGTTACTCAACTAATAAATAATTCAAAGAATATTGAATTTGGAAGAGCTACAGGAGGAACAGGAGAATATTTTTGGGGTATAATTGACGACATCGGTATCTGGAATCGAGCACTAACACAGCAAGAAATAACAGATTTGTATAATGGTTGTCAACAACCCACTCAACCAACAACGGCTTGTTACGAGACGGCTACATTCAATAACACAACCTGTCAATGGGATGTAACAGGAACGCAACCCGAGCAACCGAGCATAGCGTGTTACGAAACAGCATCGTTCAATACTACCACGTGTCAGTGGGATGTAACGGGTTCACCAGCATCCATTTCACAACCCACAAATCAAATAGTAAACGTAAACAACAACGCTCAATTTTCAGTTGGTTCGTCTGATCCAAACGCAACTTACCAATGGCAAATAGACCTTGGATTTGGTTTTCAAAATCTGAGTAACGCTGGTCAATACAGCGGGGTAACAACCGGCACTCTTACAGTTTCCAATGTTACAATGAGCAATAACAATCAGAATTTTCGCTCAATTGTATCTTCTGGCTCTTGCTCTGACACATCAAATGTTGCAGTTTTAACCGTGAACGATAATGTAGGTATCAATGAGAGTACAAATGATAATTTATTCTCAGTATTTCCAAACCCCGCACAAAGCATAATTACTGTAAAAGCCGACAAGACTATTATTGGTGCGGTTTATTCCATTTATGATAACACAGGAAAAGTTGTATTGACGGGAAAACTAATCGCTGAAAGCACAACAATTGAATTAGGCAATTTATCGGGTGGAATTTATATGTTCAGTGTTGGAGAAAATATGAAGCAGACATTTAAAGTGATTAAAGAATAAGCCAGCCCTCTGGGTTTACGCATAACCGTAAAAGGTAAGCTTGAAAAAATTGCCGACATGTTTAAATAAAAAAATAAGAAAATGAAAAAAATAAGTTTACTCTTATCTGTGATTGTAGCTTTTGGTTTTATAACAACAAGCGTGGCGCAAGTTCCTTCGTATATCCCGACGAATGGTCTTGCTGGCTGGTGGCCCTTTAATGGAAATGCGAATGATGAAAGTGGCAATTTAATCTCCTCAACAGTAGCAGGTGC
This sequence comes from Bacteroidota bacterium, assembly GCA_016868915.1. Classification (GTDB taxonomy): domain Bacteria; phylum Bacteroidota; class Bacteroidia; order Flavobacteriales_D; family Crocinitomicaceae; genus UBA952. Next base: position 4,030 of record VGFL01000020.1, read on the forward strand.
GACACTTGATACAGATCGTTTTGGAACTGGCAATAACTCATATTACTTCGATGGCAATGATGACACCATTTACGTAAATACACAACAAAATAATATCACTAAATACAGTGTTTCGGCATGGTTTAAAACTTCACATGGCGGGGTGATCTTATCAGGCCGTGGGGCCAATGGTCAGGTAGGCTTAACGTTAAGAATTATGAATACTAGCTTAGGGGGCCAATTTGCAGGAAGAGCTGAGTTTTCAACCGATCAACCGGGAGGCCTTGTAGGAGTCATGTCAAACAATACGTTTAACGACAATCAATGGCACCACATTGTCGGTATATTTGATAGTAATATTGGAGCAATTTCCCCATCTCATTTTAAGATATATGTGGACGGGAATTTATTAAGCACATTCAATGATGTTTCACAATCGGCCAATTCACCAATAAACAACCAAACGAATATACTTTTTGGAAATCAAATAGCTTGGAATGGTGCTACTTTTCTTGGCACATTAGACGATATCGGTGTTTGGAACCGGGCATTGACCTTGCAGGAGATAACTGGTTTATACAATGTAATAAATTGTGCCAATAATACCTCCATTAATTCACAAACGAGCGCACTGACCATAGGGAGTACCGCATCTTTCACCGCCTCCACACCAGACCCAAACCCAAGTTATATTTGGCAAAGTGATTTTGGGCAAGGGTTTCAAACATTGAATAATTTTGGGAATTACTCAGGAACGAATTCCCCCAACCTAAATATTGCAAACGTTCAGTTAGCAAATCACAACCAACAAATACGGGCGATTTCAACCGTTGGCAATTGCGTTGACACCTCCAATGTTGCGCTATTGACCATTTCCAATACGTGCACTTCCAATGTCACAATAGTTGATACAGTAATTGTGAATGAAACGATTTATGATACAATTACCACCCACATTACAGTTTACGATACGCTAACAACAAATATTTACGATACCTTGACAACGAACCTTACAGTTTATGACACGATAACAACAAATATTACGGTTTACGACACGCTTACTACAAATATTTACGACACAACCTACATCACTGTGAGTGATACACTGCTCACCACCGTAACCGACACGCTAATTATCAATACCACCTTGAGTTTACCCGCTCCGAACAATGAACATACAATTTTGATATATCCGAACCCAACAAGTGACCATATTACCATTGACAATGGAAACTATGTGGCTATGACCGGGTACAGCATAAAAATAACAAACTCTTCCGGTCAACAGGTATTCCAAAGCCCAATAAACCAAGCACAATTCTACCTCGATTTAAGTACATGGACTGGAAACGGTTTGTATTTCGTGGAACTCATTGACCCGTTGAATAATACGGCGACGGTGCGGAAGATTGTTTTACAGTAATAAGCCAGCCCTTAACAGCGTTTAAACGCTAACCAAGGCAACTTCGCAAAGCCGCAAAACGTCAAACACAAGATCAACGGAATAACCACGACGCAAATACGAAATGAAATCAACTTTAAAGCTCCTGTTTAGTGTACTGCTCGTTCAACAATCAGCGACATACTCGCAGGTGTATTACGTAGCTCCTGGGGGTTTAGAGGTGCTTTCCGCTGACATTAATTCACCCGGAAGCCTCAACTATGCGGCAACGTATGCCATGGCAGGAGATACAGTTTGGGTAAAAGCAGGTAATTATGGAGCAATCAATATGAGTATTGGCCACGCAAATACAAGCTATATCGGCTATACCCATGTGCCTGGCGATATCAGCAGCGACGCGATACCTGACTCTCTCACGCATTTCCTTCAAAACACTTATGACACAATTTTTCCAACATTGGACGGAGGAAATAGGGCTACTGCCGGTATTGGGGTTGACTTTGTGTCCTCTAACCGAAATAATATTGTCTTGAGAAATTTCCAAATCAGGAATTATCAATTGGGCATTTCGATTGTTGGCTCAAGCAATTTGGTTGAGAATATTCTTGCCTATAATTTTGGTGACGTAAATGTTTTTTACAACGGCACGGCGATCTCGACCTACGGCAATCACAACACCGTGCGCAATGCTTTTGTATTGAATGGCGCTGCAGAAGGAATAAATGCCAAAGGAGATTCAAATTTAATTACACACTGCAAAGTATATTGCAATGACACCCTGTCGCTGCATGGCGACACAGATTATTACATCTACATATCTGCAAATACGAACACAAATCAGGCAAAATACAATGTCATTGAAAATTGCTACATCGAGAGAATTTCCCGCTACCTTCCGCATTTGGGGCATGGGGGACACGGCCTGTGTCTGACGCTTTCTTACAACCACGCACCGTGTTCATCTGGAGGCGGATATTGCTACGATGAGACACAAAAATTGCCGATTGTCGAAAATAACATCATCCGAAACTGTACGACTAAAAATATCTTTGAGTCGGTTATGTTGCGGGGCGATAAGGTGCGAAATAACCTGATCGAGGACATAAGGTCTTTATCTTATGGGTCGCTGAACGTTCAAAATAGCAGCAGGTATAACACCTTTAACCGTTGCCACATAAAAAACACCTATTACTACAAGGATCCGAACAGTTCCTCAATCTACAGGGCTCCGGGAGTTGATCTACGAGCGAGTTATTACGGAGATTCTACGGCACAGAACATTCTTGATCCCGAAACAAATTCTTACCCATGGGAGGTTCAGCTTGCGGCATGCTATAATACTTTTTCGAACTGTATATTTGAAAATGTTGCTTCTGGAGTCTTATTTGACAGCTATGGCGATTATGCTTATCCCAATCACCACCCTTTAACCGGTCAACCCACGGACAGGGTCAACAGAAAACGGATAGTTGGTAATAACTTTATCAACTGCACCTTTACAGCACAAGTGAGCGATACAGTTACCATGCTTCCTGTCAATCGCCCATCTTTTCTAATTGCCATGCGTGGAAGCTCCAACAATTCTTTTATAAACTGCATTGTCAGTGGGTTCTATAATTTTGAAGGCCGAAGGTTTGCACTCAATACGCAGCAGTATGTGGTGGATAAGCACGGTATAATTCCTACCGTAAATAGTTATCAAAACTGTTTGTTTCACAACAATGCGTTTGATGCTCAAATACCTTACACCGATACATTGCTACCAGCTTGGAATCCACCAATCACTGAGGGAAGTAACAATGTTGTCAGTGGCTATTTTGATCACTGTTTGGTTGCAAATCCGATGTTTGTGGATGACAACACGAATGACTTTCACCTGCTCTCCAGTTCTCCTTGTTTGGACATGGGAATGACCCTTTCCCTGAGTGATGATTTTGATGGAAATACTCGCCCCTGCGGAAACAACTACGACATTGGCGCATACGAGTTTCAGGGCAATTGTTCTACTACTGCGCTTATCGATTCTTTGACAATGGATAATTTCCCTGTCAAGATTTACCCCAACCCAAGCAGTGGCTTCGTGACGATCCAGTCAGACAAGCAGCCGATTAAATTTGTAAAAGTATATGACCTCATGGGTAACTTAGTGAAAGAAACCACCGAAAGCCAGTTTGACTTTTCTACATTCGCAAATGGCAGCTACCTCGTAAATGTATACACGGAGGGTGCTTTCTTTCCATTGAAACTTACCAAGCAATAAGAAGGATAAGCGGGGGTTTTTAGCGCATATACAACCAACGTATGTTGTATATGCGTATATTAGTTGCGCATATACGCTAGTTAGCTGCAACTGTAATTGACAGACCGAAAAAAATAATAACATAATGACAAATAAAATGAAATACATTATTTTGACACTTGCCCTTTTTACAATTTTCTCGTGCAATAATCCTAATCAGAAGAATAAGGAAACTGAAAAGATTGAGACACGTAAAATTGACCCTATTTTAGATGCATTGACTAAAAAATATCCAAACTATACGGACAATACAATCGTAAGAGAAAATGCAACCAAAGAATTAGGCAAAAAAATAGACAGCCTATTAAATTTGAATTTCCTAGACGATATTCCATTAAAAGTTTTTAGAATGGGGAAAAATCCTCACGGGAAAGGTGCTTTAGTTCAATTTCATACTGACAATTATGACAGCGACCGACCGAATAGACTTTCCGACAGGCTTAATTTTGATATAATAGGATTTATGGATGAAAAACTAGCTTCAACATTAAAAGAAGATGGGACATACTTTATCTATGGAAAGAAATTAAAGCGACTAAGTGAAACAGAAGTTTTTTTAATTGTAAATCAAGTCTATTATTCGCCAGGAACTGAAATAAGTAAGGACGCAATTTTTGACACTTATAACTTTAATATTGGAGACATTTTATGCGAAATTGACTCGGTGAAATCAGCAAACAAATATTAAACTGCAGCAGCTAACATCGGTTTGGCAATATGGCGGCTGAAGTGCTTCTATGAAACATTTGTGCAAGGTTCAACGGTGGTAATTCTATTGAACTTTTGTGCTAAAAATCCGCCACATCGCCAAGCCGAAAAACGTTTCCAAGACCTTACTTTTCTTTGCGGAGAGTGAGGGATTTGCTACGCAGGTCTTCGCTTCGCTGCGGCACGAACCCAAGGGTTCTCATCCCAAATAATCAAAATAAAAAAGGCCTTGTTTCCAAGACCTTACTTTTCAGCGGAGAGTGAGGGATTTGCTACGCAGGTCTTCGCTTCGCTGCGGCACGAACCCAAGGGTTCTCATCCCAAATAATCAAAATAAAAAAGGCCTTGTTTCCAAGACCTTACTTTTCAGCGGAGAGTGAGGGATTCGAACCCCCGGAACCTCTCAGTTCAACAGTTTTCAAGACTGCCGCAATCGACCACTCTGCCAACTCTCCGCGGCAAAAGTACTAATGTTTTCAAAACTGACAAGATTTTTTTAAAAAAAGAGTAAAATGGTTTTGTTCTAACTCGACCCTATATTAAAAGTATTATTTTATTTTTGCCACTAAAATATATTATGAAAAATGTGGCTTTAATTACTGGAGCTTCAACGGGAATCGGGAGAGAATTAGCAATTATTCATGCTAAAAGTCAAGGCGACTTAGTGTTGGTAGCAAGAAGAAAGCATCTTCTTGATTCCCTTGCGGATGATTTAAGAGAGAAATACAAAATATCTATTTTGGTTAAGGAAATGGATTTGGCAAAAATCGAATCGGGAACTAGACTAGCAGAAGAGTTAATCAAAGAAAATATCCACATTCAATATTTGTTTAATAACGCTGGTTTTGGAGGTTACGGTGAATTTATCGAGAGGAACATTTCTCAGGATTTATCAATGATTCAACTTAATGTATGCTGTTTGGTTGAATTAACACATGCGATTGCAAAACAAATGACTCAAAATGGTGGCGGTATGATATTAAATACTGCGAGTACCGCTGGATTTATTCCAGGACCATTGCAAGCTACCTATTTTGCTACCAAAGCTTTTGTTGTTTCGTTTTCTCAAGCATTAGACCAAGAATTGAGAAAAAAAGGTGTAACCGTTACCGCACTTTGTCCGGGCCCTGTTCAAACGGAGTTTATCGATGTAGCTGGAATGTCCAAAAGTAAATTATTTGAAGGCGCAAAAACTGCATCGTACACAGCCAAAAAAGGGTATAATGCGATGCTTAAAAAAAAACTTATCTGTATTTCAGACCCTCCCTTTTATTTTTTGATCAACTATTTGATGTGGCTTGTTCCTCGGAGAACTATTTTGAGAATTATTGAAAAGCTTCAAAGAATTAATTAATGACTTATTTAAAATGAATATTATCACTATTATTTTTAAAAATACTTCAAAATTGATATATTCGTACTCCACAGATTGAAAAAATTCCAATTTCTCTAGATTCTTGTTTTAAACGTATATTTATCCCCCGAAAATAACTCTACCCAAATGAAATTATTTTTATATCTACTGTTTACTATTTTAAGTTTCTCCTTTTTTGCGCAGTCTTTTTCACCTGAGAATCATTTTGGCTATAAAATCGGGGCTAAATTTACCCCTCATCATGATGTAATTTCTTTTTTTGAAGCTCTTCAAACTAATTATTCCTCAAATATCAAAATTGAGAAATATGGAAAAACAAATGAAAATCGAGATTTGATTCTTGCATATATTGGAACTGATGAAAACATTGCAAAATTGGAACAGATTAAATCAGAGCATAAGGCAGGGATAAAATCCGAGAAAATTTCAATCGTTTGGCTGAGTTATAATGTTCATGGAAATGAAGCATCATGCACAGAGGCAGCAATGCAAACCGCCTTTGATTTAATCACAAAAAATAATAGCTATTTAAAAAATACAATCGTCATCATAGATCCTTGCCTAAATCCGGATGGACGAGATCGATATGTTAATTGGTATTACCAATTCAAAACAAAAAACGCCAATCCAAATCCTGATGCGGTAGAACACGATGAGCCTTGGCCGGGAGGTAGACCAAACCATTATTTCTTTGACCTGAATAGGGATTGGGCGTGGTTAACGCAAGTGGAATCGCAACAACGGATCAAAAAATACAATGAGTGGTTACCACATGTTCATGTTGATTTCCATGAACAAGGAATAAATGAACCCTACTATTTCCCGCCTGCAGCTGAACCATATCATGAGATAATTACTGAATGGCAACGTGAATTCCAGAAAGGAATTGGTAAGAACAATGCTAAGTACTTTGATGAAAAAGGGTGGCAATATTTTACTTCAAAAGAATTTGATTTATTGTACCCGAGTTATGGAGATACCTATCCAACTTTTTGTGGGGCAATTGGAATGACTTACGAACAAGCAGGAAATGGAAGAGCAGGTGAGGGAATTATTACCAGGGACGGTGATACACTGACTTTGAAAGAACGTGTTGAACACCATGTTGTAACTGGGATTTCAACCGTTGAATATTCGGCAAAAATGTCTGATAAATTAATTCAAGAATACCAAAAATTTGTTAAGGATAGAAAATTCAAGTTCAAGTCTTATGTGATAGAAGGTAAGATTCAACAGGTGGAAAAATTGGGTGATTTATTTTCTAAACACGATATTAATTATTCCTTTCTACCGATTGGACAAAAAATCAAAGGGTTTGAATTTGATACGCGTAAAACAGGATCTTTTACCACTGAAAATGTAAGTTTATTGGTTAATTTAAATCAGCTGAAAGGAACACTTGCCCATGTTTTATTGGAACCCGAAACAAAATTAGCAGATTCACTTACCTACGATATTACCTCGTGGACTTTGCCTTTTGCATATGGCTTAAAAGCATATGGGCTAGAAAATGAAATGAGTGCTCCTTTTTTTGAGCCTACTCTATCACCTGCTGAAGTATTATCATCAAATGCTTATGCATATGTAGTTCGATGGGAAGGAATGAATTCAGTTCAATTTTTGAATCAAGCGTTGGCTGATGGAATCGTTGTTCGCAAACATGCCAAGGGATTTGAACAAGGTAATGCGAAATATACTGCCGGTTCATTGATTATTTTAAAGTCTGAAAATAGTGCTGATGTAGCAGGAAAACTTCAAAAAATCGCATCAAAGTTCCAGATTAACATTTCACAAACAATGTCAGGAATGGTCGATAAAGGTTCTGATTTTGGCTATTCAGATGTAGAAATTATCAAGAAGCCAAAAATAGCTCTGTTAGTTGGAGATAAAACAAATTCCTTAAATGTAGGTGAGATTTGGCATTTTCTCGAAAATGATTTGAACCTTCCAATTACACTTCTTTCGTTGAGCAATTTAAAAAGTGAGGATTTAGACGAGTTTTCAATGCTATTTGTTCCTGAAGGATACTATGAAACCAATTCTTTTCTATCAACCTGGATTGATGGTGGAGGAAAAGCGATTAGTTTTGGATCTTCAATAGAAAGTTTAGGTGTTTCGTTAGGACTCAGCGCAACAACAAGTGATGAAGAAAAAACTTCAGATGAGGAAGAAGTTAAGGCACCTAAAGCTAAAAAAGAGAAAAAGGAGGATGTTTCATTTGCTGATGCGGAAAGAAGCAGTTTATCAACTAATGTCATTGGTGCAATCTACCGCTGTAAATTAGATCAAACTCACCCTTTGTGTTTTGGAATCGAAAATTATTATACGCTCCGTCAAAGTTCTGATTCCTACAAGAAACTTGAAAATGGATTCAGTCCAGTTAGTATTGCACAATCGACTGACCACATGAACGGTTTTGTTGGATATAAGGTGAAGCTACAACAAGCAAATTCGATCGTTGCCGGTACCCAAAGTAAGGGTAAAGGACAAGTAATAATTTTCACTGACAATCCACTCTATCGAGGTTTTTGGGAAAGTGGAAAAATGCTTGTGGCAAATGCTATTTATCAGGTAGATTAAAATTAACAGTATCCTTTATTGGAATTTCTCTGTAATCAAGTCATAAAGGTTGAAATCTGAAGACTATTTTTTATTTACTTTCAAAATCTAATAGTAGATCAATCGCTGAACTTTAGTCACGTATTTTGCCAAGCGAATAACTTGTTTCGTGTATCCAAATTCATTATCATACCAAGCATACAATACAACGTTTTTACCATCGTTTGAAACGATTGTGGCATGAGAATCATATACCGTACAACAGGTATTTCCAATGATATCACTCGATACCAATTCAGGATCAACCGAATAATAGATTTGATTAACTAAATCACCGTTTAAAGCAGCCTCACGAATAGCAAGATTTATATCTTCAATAGTAGTTGTATTATTTAATTCCAAACTCAAGATTGCCAATGAACCATTTGGAGTTGGTACACGAACTGCATTCGCTGTCAATTTATCTTTCAAGTCAGGAATTACTTTCGTTACCGCGCTTCCCGCACCTGTTGAAGTGATAACCATATTTATAGCAGCAGAGCGTCCTCGTCTTGGTTTTTTATGCATGTTATCGAGCAAGTTTTGATCGTTTGTGTATGCATGAACAGTCTCAATATGTCCTTTTACGACACCATACTTGTCGTTAACTACTTTTAGAACAGGTGAAATTGCATTTGTTGTGCAAGATGCTGCAGAATATATTGTCTCATTTTCAACATCCAATTCTCCTTGGTTTATTCCATAAACAACATTTGGAATTTCTTTTCCTGGAGCCGTCAATAAAACTTTAGATACTCCTTTTGCTTTTAAATGCCTGGATAATGCCTCTCTATTAGTGAAAACTCCTGTATTATCAATTACTAAAGCATTATTGATACCATATTTTGTATAATCTACATCCTCCGGATTAGATGCATCAATCATTTGAACAATTTGCCCACTGATAATTAATGTTTTGTTTACTAAGTCCTCAATTACCGAACCTTTAAATGCTCCGTGAACTGAATCATTTCTTAAAAGAGCAGCTCTTTTAATAATATCTGCCTCTGAACAGCCACGAGTAACAATAGCGCGTAATCTCAATTGTTGACCTTTACCTGCTTGTTTGATTAATTCGCGTGCCGCTAGACGACCAATTCTACCAAATCCATAGAGAATGACATCGCTTGGTTCAAGTGAATCACTAGAATTTGAAAAAAACCCGTTCAATTTTTGATTTATAAAATCTCTTTTACTTGAATAATGTCCTTTTTCATTTAACCATTCAGATGCTAATTTTCCGATATCCAATTTAGATGGGACAATATCCATGGCATATATTTCAGTTGCTAGTTCAGAGGTAGTGAATACATCGATTGGTTTATTAACAATTTTTTTTGCATACTCATGTAAATTCAGAATCTCTGAAATTGTAATGTCAGTTAGGTGATTTCTGAAAAGAACCAATTCGATGCCTTTCTCATACAAAAGTTCACCTACTTTATTTTGAAGTTTAACCGCAGCTCGCTCACGTTCTACATGCGATTTCAATTCTAGCTCATAAATCTGTGCTGATTCCATAAAATTGGTTTGATGATTAACGGTGCAAAAATAAAAAAAGGCTATCAATTTGATAGCCTTTTTTATCGGAATTTCTTAATTATCCTAGATAAGATTTCAACAATTTATTTCTCGAGGTATGACGAAGTCTTCGAATTGCTTTTTCTTTGATTTGACGAACACGCTCTCTTGTAAGGTTGAATTTTGCGCCAATTTCTTCAAGCGTTAATCCGTGATTCATACCAATTCCAAAAAATAAACGAATGATTTCTCTTTCTTTGTCGGTGAGAGTACTTAACGAACGCTCAATTTCTTTTTGTAAAGATTCAGCCATTAACATGTGGTCAGTTCGAGGCGCATCATTATTCGCTAGAACATCCATTAGCGTTCCACCATCTTCATTCGTTGTCAAGGGTGCATCCATTGAAACGTGGCGACCAGAAACATTTAAACTTTCCTTTATTTTATCTTCGGTTACTTCTAATGCGTCTGCAAGCTCTTCGGCCGAAGGAGGACGTTCGTGTTCTTGTTCTAATCTTGAAAAAGCTTTATTTATTTTATTTAAGGAACCAACTTGATTTAAGGGTAGTCTTACAATTCTAGCTTGCTCAGCTAATGCCTGTAATATTGATTGACGAATCCACCATACAGCATAAGAAATAAATTTGAATCCTCGTGTTTCATCAAATTTTTGTGCAGCTTTTATTAGGCCTAAATTTCCTTCATTAATTAAGTCTGGAAGTGTTAATCCTTGATTTTGGTATTGTTTCGCAACCGAAACAACAAAACGTAAATTTGCTCTCGTTAATTTTTCAAGGGCTGTTTGATCTCCCTGTTTTATCTTTCTTGCTAATTCAACCTCTTCTTCTGCTGTAATCAACTCTTCCCGACCAATGTCCTGTAAGTACTTATCTAATGATTGGCTTTCTCTATTTGTTATTGATTTGGTAATTTTTAGTTGTCTCATATTTTTTTAATGGTTTTAAATGTTAGAAAGTACATAACGAAAAGGCATAACAAAGTAACATCAAAAAATGGGATTTGAAAAATTTATTTTTGACTTTTTTTACTAAATTTTACTCTTTGTTGAAAACTTCAGATAATTGTTTGATAAAATTATTTTTTTTTGTGCTCGAGTTAGGGACTGAGATTGTTATTTAATTCAATTATGAAATCTAATTTTTAGCTTAAAGAGGAATAAGCTAGATAAAAATGTACAATAAAATGGTCATTTTCGAATTGTAAAATTTTAACAGTCAAAAGCTAATTAAAAATTAAATTGTTATTTCAGTACTTTTGTAAAAACCCATTAAATGAAAGTTTACTCAAATATTCTTGAAACGATCGGAAATACTCCACTCGTTAAATTAAATAGACTCGTTTCCGATATCTCTGCAACAATTTTAGCGAAGGTAGAAACAACAAATCCAGGTAATTCGGTGAAAGATCGAATGGCCATAAAAATGATTGAGGATGCTGAAAAGGCAGGTTTAATAAAACCAGGCGGTACAGTTGTCGAAGGAACTTCAGGAAACACCGGGATGGGACTTGCTTTAGCATGTATTATCAAAGGTTATAAATTGATTTGTGTACTGAATGATAAGCAGTCGAAAGAAAAGATGGATATTTTGAGAGCGGTTGGCGCAGAGGTTGTTGTTTGTCCAACTGCGGTTGAACCAACAGACCCTAGATCGTATTATTCTGTATCAAAGCGTTTAGCAACGGAAATACCAAATTCCTGGTATGTAAATCAATATGATAATTTATCCAATAGACAGGCTCATTATGAATCTACGGGTCCGGAAATTTGGGAGCAAACGGAGGGAAAAATTACTCATTTTGTTGTGGGAGTTGGAACAGGTGGAACTATTTCAGGGGTTGGCAAATACTTAAAAGAGAAAAATCCTAAGATAAAAATTTGGGGAATTGATACCTATGGTTCTGTATTCAAAAAGTATAAAGAAACTGGAATTTTTGATGAAAATGAGATTTATCCATACATAACCGAAGGAATTGGCGAAGATATTTTACCCGCTAATGTTGATTTTGACACGATTGATTTATTCGAGAAGGTAACGGATAAGGACGCAGCTGTTTATACTAGAAGACTTGCTCGTGAAGAAGGAATTTTTGTCGGAAATAGCGCAGGAGCTGCAATAAAAGGGGTAATTCAATTGAAAGACCAACTCAAGCCAAATGATATTGTTGTTGTATTATTTCATGATCACGGTAGTAGATATGTTGGAAAAATATTCAACGATGATTGGATGAGAGAAAGAGGCTTTTTGGATGAACATATTATAACTGCAGAGGATTTGGTTTCGAAACATCTCGATAACCCACTTGTAACCTTGTTTGCAGAGGAGCTTGTTTCCCATGCGATAGCTAAAATGAGGAAATTTGGTATTTCTCAGATACCAATTTTGAAAGACGGTAAATTTGTTGGATCGATAGATGATTTACATATATATCAGATTCTTGTTGATAATCCCGATGTACGTGACGCTCCAATTTCATCTGTTATGCAAGAGCCTCTTCCTATTGTCAAAGGTTCAGTTTCAGTTGATGAGGTGTGTAAATTAATAAATAAAAACTCTCCAGCTGTTATTGTTGAACTGCCAAATAATAAATTTCATATTATAACCCGACATGATGTTATTCAATCCAAGTCGTAATGTGTAAAAGTTTAAACGTTTTTTTGCAATAAATACCAACATCCTTGCAGAAACTAAATTTGTTTCTATTGAAAATTTGGTAAATGAATCAACTATTTTAAAAATCTAAAACTTAAATAAAGAAAGAGAGTATTTCTTTATAAAATGAATTGGGTTTTTTAAGATCGAGTGAAAAGAATATTTCGTGACGATTTAATGAATTTATTTTATTCATTCTGAAATTATAGTTGTCTGTTTTCTGAATAATTGACGATATTCTGGATATTGGAGAACTTGATAATAGAAGCATTTTCATTAATGGAGCATCCTCAAAATTTACCAGATTAATCAAATCACCATTTGATTCAATAATATTGTCTGAATATTCAATACGATTGGCTTGATTTTCATTATACCTAAATAAATAACAATCATTTTCGGGTTTACTTACATAAAATTTTGCGCCACCTATGAAGAGTTTATTATTTTCAAATTCGACGAGAGAAGTATCAAATTTTTGCAGTGTTTCGTCAAATTTAAAACTTGAATCAACATGTACGAGAGCTGTTAAATTTGGAAAAAAAGGAGCTCGATATCCTTTATGATTAATTGATATTGACTTGATTTGGTCTAATGAACTAGAGGGATAATTTAACTCATTGAGACCCAAATATTTCACAAATTTTAAGGGGTATGCGATTGTAAAATTAAGACCATCTGTCTTTAATTTTTTATGCTTTTCAGTATTTAGTATAAACGAATTTAAAGTTGCTACTATTTTCAGAGAGTTGGACTTGATATTAACATATCCTTCGAGCCCTGAAAACTTCGTCAAAAAAATGATCTCATTTTTCGAATTGCGTAATTTTTCCCATCTCGTGGATTTTGCCCCGATAATGGCTTGTCTCGTACTATTTATGTTTTTTTCGGGACAGTTAAATATCCAAAAAATCTTTCCGGCGTGGGTAAAGTAAAACGATTTTTGATTTTTAACTTTTGTATTCGGTATAATTTTATCCTGATCAAATAGTTGAAACGTAGCAACTGAAATAAAATTTTCATCTACTTTAAGAGTGAAGAAATAACATGGATAATTAAAATCGATATCAGATAAATTAAGTACTTGATTTTCTTTTTTTACGTTAATGTTTTTGGGGTAAGTATCTTGTAAAATAAATTCTTTAAAAATTTCTAAACTTATTTTTTTAGTGTCAATACGACTCACTAAGTTGGCTGAATCTGGAATAAAATCTAAAGTTGGATATTCTTTTTTAATTTGAGCAATTGAGATTATATTGACTGAGCCATAGGATAGAATAAATAGTAGAGAAAGTTGTATTAAAATAAAAAAAACACTCCTGATTTTCATTTGAAGAGAAGTGTAAAAAGACTTTTAAAATACATCATTGTTCACAATTTACATCGCGTATGTCAATATATTCCTCAAATTTGTCGCGATTCATTTTTAATTCTGGAAGTGCTAAAACAGCTCTTCTAGTTAAGCTACAGGCATCATCTGCTTTTTTCTTAAGCTCATAAAATTTGAGCAATTCAGTTATTCCGGAGGCAAAAAACAATTCATCAGTTGGTGAAAATTTAACTGAATCTCTCGAAGCCGTATAATTAAGTAATTCTGCATCCGCCTCCTTTAGTATTGTTTTTGCATTAGGATCGCTTAAATTTAATAAACAAGCCGCCTGCAAATGTTTAATGCAAACGGGGTTTTTAGTTATTTTAATATACTTTGTTAATGAAGCATTAATTGTGGTAAAATCTTTTGTCTTGGATTTTCCTTTTTGTACTGCCTCCTCATCGGACAGGGGTGATGATACGATATCAAGATAATAGCTATGTTGTAAATCATAAATAAAATCAGCAAATTTTGATTCTTCTAAAAAGTTATTATTATCGAATTTTAAGGCTTTCGAAAGAGCACTTATTGCATCATTGAACGATGATTTAAATGGTTCGTATTTTCCTTTTGTATAATCAAAGTTTTGGTTGTGAATAGCATATAAACCTCGAGCTAACCAAATATAGGCAAAAGGATCTTTTTTATATTTCTCCTTTTCAACCAGGCTGCTTGCATTTTTCACAAGTTTAATGTAACTATCCTCAGTGCCTTCGGCAAATAATTGATTTAATTCGCTGTATTCCTTTCCATCGGTAACAAGTAAATATGCTTTTTTATCAAACTTTAATGGGATTTTTACTTTTACTTTTTCTTTCTTTCCTTTCATTAAGGTATCTATTTCTCCTTTCGCGGATAACGAAATATTGATTGGACCGATTTTTTTAAAAATAATGGTTATTTCTTCACTACCTATTGTACTTGATTTATCCTTAAATTTCCAGTCTTTGCCTTCCTCACCACCAATTTTCCATTTTAAATCATCTGGCTCAGGATTACCAATTAAGACTGCTCGCAAGGTCACTTCCTCACCACTCTTTATTAATCTCGGGGTCGTAGCCTCGAATTTAATACTAGGCCGTTGAGATAAAATATATCCAGAGATCAAGGTCGAGAAAATAAAAATTAAATATTTCATACGATTAATTTTAAAAACAGCATATTTTTCAATAATAATGCCGAATTTACTAAAAATATATTGGAATGATTCTGCAACTTAAAAATTTCTGAAGCAATGAATGATTATATTTTGAACTGTTGTCGTTGCAACAAGGATCTTCCAAGAGTAACTTCATCTGCATATTGTAATTCGGAACCAACAGAAACGCCACGAGATAGAGTTGTTATTAATATTTCGTATGAATTGATTTTTTTATATAAATAAAAGTTAGTTGTATCTCCTTCCATTGTTGGACTTAGGGCGAAAATTACTTCTGTAATATCTTCCGATTCCAATCTTTTGGTAAGAGAGTCAACGTATAAGTCTGAGGGGCCAATTCCATCCATTGGCGAAATAATTCCCCCTAATACATGATATAGACCTTTGTAACTATGTGTAGATTCTATCGCCATTACATCTCTGATATCTTCGACTACACAAATTATACTCCCATCACGCGAAGGATTAGAACAAATAGCACAAATTTCAGAATCAGAAATATTATTACAGATTTTACATTGCTTTGTGTGGGTTTTGAGTTCTGAAATTGCATCTGAGAAAGCCTGAATTTCAGCAGCATCTCTTTTTATTAATTGCAAGGCCAAGCGCAATGCAGTCCTTTTTCCGATGCCGGGAAGAGAAGATAATTGTTCAACTGCCCGCTCCAAGTACTTTGAAGGCAAATTCATTAACGTTCAATTTTTGCGGCCAGTAAATAGATAACAGCCATTCTTACAGCTACACCATTTTCTACTTGATTCAATATAATACTTTGAGAAGAATCAGCTACATCACTCGAAATCTCAACCCCCCTATTAATGGGGCCAGGATGCATTATTATTATTTTCTTGGAGAGCGAATCTAAAATTTCTTTGGTTAATCCAAATTGCATTGTATATTCTCTGAAGCTGGGGAAAAAACTAATTTCCTGTCGTTCTAATTGAATTCTTAACATATTGGCAACATCGCACCATTCCAATGCCTCTCTCAAATTATGAGAAACCTGCACACCGAGCTCATTAATATACTTCGGAATAAGTGTTGTAGGACCACAAACCATAACTTCTGCGCCCAATTTTTGAAGACAGTAAATATTGGAAAGAGCAACACGTGAATGTAGAATATCACCAACAATTACAACTTTTTTTCCAGATACAGATCCAAGCTTTTCCCGAATAGAATATGCATCTAGTAATGCTTGAGTAGGATGTTCATGTGCACCATCACCAGCATTGATGACTGTTGCATTTATTCTTTTTGATAAATAGAGTGCCGCTCCAGGATTTGGATGCCTGATAACTACCATATCAATTTTCATTGATAAAATATTATTTACCGTATCTAGCAAAGTTTCACCCTTTTTGACTGAGCTACTTGAAGAGCTGAAGTTAATTACGTCTGAAGAAAGGCGTTTTTCTGCTAATTCGAAAGAAAGTTTAGTCCGTGTTGAATTTTCAAAAAATAAATTAGCAACAGTTATGTCTCGCAAGGAAGGTACTTTTTTAATAGGCCGATTAATGACTTGTTTGAAGCTATCTGTTGTTTTGAAAATTATTTCGATATCCTCTGGAGTTAGGTCTTTTATTCCAGTGAGGTGTTGGATACTTAAATTATTCATTCGATTCAATTGGTGTAAAAAGAAATACTTGGTCTTTTCCATCGGTTTCTTTCCATTCTACTGATACTTTTTCAGAAATGAGTGTATCAACGGTAAAACCAATATAATTTGCTTGAATAGGAAGGTCTCGTTGAAATCTACGGTCAATTAGTGTTAATAATTCTACTTTTTTTGGTCTTCCAAATGCAAGTAGTGCATCCAAACCAGAACGGATCGTTCGACCTGTATGAAGAACATCATCAACTAAGACGATATTTCTATTTTCAATATCAAAATCTATATTCGTGACACTTGGAATAATTGGTCGCTCGCGTCTTCTGAAGTCATCTCTGTGAAAAGTAATATCGATATTTCCACATTGTATAGGATGATTTAATATTTTTTCAAGTTTGATTTTTAAACGTTCGAGAACGAATATTCCCCTCGGTTGAAAACCGATAAGTATTGTATTTGTGAAATCGTTGTGGTTTTCTATTAATTGGTAACAAAGTCTTCTGAGAGTTAGGTCTACTTGTTTTTCGTTCAGAATAACTTGGGGTTGCATTAAATGCAAAGTTAGTACTTTTTTTTATAGTTGAAAAGTAATTTTAAAGAAACAACAAGACAAATTGACACCTAATTATGCATCATTACTGCCAAAAATTCAGAATAAATTACAAATAATACATTGGTTTATCATTTGAACGTGAGTTTTTGTAAAAATTAAATTATGGATTTTTCTAAACTAACTATTAAATCACAAGAGGTATTGCAACAGGCTCAGCACCTCGCAGAGTCAAATGGTAATCCATCAATTGAGAATGCACATGTTTTAAAATCGATTTTTTTAGTAGATAAAGATGTAGTTCCTTTTCTACTTGATAAATTGCAAGTAAATAGCAAGCTTTTAGAAAGTGCAACTGATAAAATTATTCAATATTCGACAAAAGTAACTGGTGGTCAACTTTCATTATCTCATTCCACCAATACAGTTCTTCTAAACGCGGTAAAAGAGGCTGAAAAATTAGGAGATGAATACGTAACTATCGAAATGATTTTATTATCTATGATTGATTCCAATGATGCAATTGGCATCTTATTAAAGGATAATAAATTGAATAAAAATAATTTACAACAAGCAATTATGGAACTTAGAAAAGGTCAAAAGGTAACCTCGAATAGTCAAGAAGACAATTATCAATCTTTGGACAAGTATGCAAAAAATTTAAATGAATCAGCAAAACAGGGAAAGTTAGACCCCGTAATCGGTCGTGATGATGAAATTAGAAGAGTTTTACAGATTTTAACGCGAAGAACGAAAAATAATCCAATTTTAATTGGAGAGCCGGGTGTAGGAAAAACAGCAATTGCTGAAGGATTAGCTCATCGGATAATAAATGGAGATGTACCTGAAAATTTAAAAACAAAAATTGTATACTCTCTGGATATGGGAGCTTTAATTGCAGGGGCAAAGTATAAGGGTGAATTCGAGGAGCGGTTAAAATCAGTTATAAAGGAGGTTGTTGCCGCTGAAGGAGAAATAATTTTATTTATCGATGAAATTCATACTCTTGTTGGTGCGGGTGGTGGAGGTGATGGCGCAATGGATGCTGCAAATATATTAAAGCCTGCTCTAGCGCGTGGGGAGCTTAGAGCAGTTGGAGCGACAACGTTGAATGAATACCAAAAGTATTTTGAAAAAGATAAAGCTTTAGTTCGTAGATTCCAGCCAGTTCTTGTCGATGAACCAACGACAGAGGATGCAATTTCAATACTCCGTGGAATTAAAGAAAAATATGAAAATCATCATAAAGTAATTATCAAAGATGCAGCAATTATTGCTGCAGTTGAGTTATCACAACGTTATATTACTGAGCGCCATTTACCGGATAAAGCAATCGATTTAATTGATGAGGCAGCATCAAAACTTCGATTAGAAATCAACTCAAAGCCAGAGGAATTGGATGAATTAGATCGTAAAATTCTCCAACTAGAAATTGAAAGGGAGGCACTAAAAAGAGAAAACGACAATAAAAAAATCGAAAATGTTGAAAAAGAGTTGGCAAATCTATGCGAAAAAAGAGATTCTCTGAATGCACGATGGTTGGCTGAGCGAAATGTTGTAGATGCGATTCAAAAATCAAAAGAAGACATAGAAAATTTAAAATTTGAGGCTGAACAGGCGGAACGCGCAGGAGAATACGGTAAAGTTGCAGAAATTCGTTATGGTCGAATTAATGAGTTAGAAGAAAAAGTGGAAAAATCAAAATCCCAACTCACAGAAATGCAATTCAATTCAAAAATGATAAAAGAAGAAGTTGATGAGGAGGAGATTGCTGAGATAATTTCCAAGTGGACTGGAATTCCGGTTCAAAAAATGATTGAAAGTGAAATTTCCAAACTTCTACGACTGGATGACGAGCTATCAAAACGAGTAGTTGGTCAGACAGAGGCGATTACTGCATTATCAGATGCCGTTAGGAGGTCTCGTGCTGGGTTACAAGATGCGCGAAAACCAATAGGTTCATTTATTTTTCTTGGATCAACAGGTGTGGGTAAAACTGAACTTGCTAAAGCTTTGGCTGATTTTCTTTTCAATGATGAAAATGCGATGACTCGAATTGATATGAGCGAATACCAAGAGAAACATTCTGTAAGTCGATTAGTTGGTGCTCCTCCTGGATATATTGGTTACGAGGAAGGGGGGCAATTAACTGAAGCAGTTCGTCGAAGACCGTATTCAATACTACTACTAGATGAAATTGAAAAAGCGCATCCAGACGTATTTAATGTTTTATTACAAGTTTTGGATGACGGGCGCTTAACAGACAATAAAGGTCGGACTGTCAATTTTAAAAATACGATAATTATTATGACTTCTAATCATGGTTCTCACATCATTCAGGAAAGATTTGAAAATTGTAAACTTTCAGAATTTGAGGAAGTAGGAGAGAAGGTAAAATTTGAAGTTACAGAATTATTGAGGAAAACAATCAGACCTGAATTTTTGAATCGTATTGATGAAATTATCATGTTTATGCCTCTTACGAAAGTCAATATTAAGGAAATTGTTGAAATTCAGTTAAGTCAATTGAAAGAATTGCTCTTGCAAAAAGACATCAAATTAGTGACTACTTCGGACGCTTTTGAATGGATTGTGGAGATTGGATTTGATCCTTTATTCGGTGCACGTCCAATAAAACGAGTTATACAAAAACAAGTTTTGAACGAGTTATCTAAGGCAATTTTGGCGGGGAAAATTGATACTTCTAACAATATAGTGATGGATATTTTTGATGGTAAAATAGTCTTTCGCAAACCTGTTCTTGAATCTGAAGAACTGTGATGAATAATGCAAGATTCTATTCGTATCTATTCCAAGAACAATTATTACGGTTGACAAATCAGAGTGTCAAAAGTTGGCGAAAAACCAACCCAAACACCGAGAGCACCTCCTGTAATATTAGATGGTAAATTTACAGGTGTAGAAAACGGATTTCCAGCTGAATAAATTTGATTATACTTTTTATCGAAAAACTTATATTCTTTTTGTCCAAGAGTCGAAAATTTGACTACAATTGTATCCCCTAAAGCAAAATATCCTCGAACTTCGTTGTTTATATTAGGATTGCTGAAAGACATCGGATTTTCATAAGCAAATTCAAACGTTAATCCGTTGTAAAATCGATCATCTGTAAACGGACCAAACGGTTTTGAGAATGTCAAGGTAGAGGCATATTTCACTTCCCATTTGTAGGCATTCCCTAGAACAGGAGAATCCGTTAATTTAGCCCATGAAAAACCGTAGCCCGGCAGGGAAGGTTCTTCTTTCCAGTATAAACTATCAAGTTCTTTAGGAGCAAGTATACTTGTCTCGGAAGTATATATTTGCCCCTCATCTTTTATGGTGAGACTATATGTTTTTCCTACTTCACCAATAATTTCATCTGATACGTAAAAGCAAATAGGGCTTGCCAAAATTTGTTCCACAGGCAGTCCTAAAAATTCGGCAACAGTTTCTTCAGTGCCATCAGGCAAATTATTCGTGCATATTTCAAGCAGGGTATCTGTCACATTACCATCAGAAACAATTACTGTCGCTCCGGAAACAAATCCATCAATGTAATTTTGAATATTTGTCCCAGCATAAATATTATTAGTTTTACTAAGAAGAACAAATGCCGGCGAACCGGTCTCAATAAATCCGTCAACTACAAGTTGCTTTTTATATCCCGGAATATCAATTTTAACTTCCTTTGAACATGAAAAAAGAACCATGAGTGAGCATATCACAAAAAATTTCCAGTATGTAAAAATAACTTTCATAAAGATTAAAATTCAAAGTTCCAAGTAACACTAGGTATAATAGGAAATAATGTAACCTGTTTAACACTCAATTTAAAGTCGCCATTCAAAAAATCACCATCATTATCTACAAATAAAAAGAAGGGGTTCGCCCGGTTGTAAACATTATAAACAGAAAATGCCCAGTTGTGTCTAAAACGTTTTTTTATATCCATTTTTAAACCGGTAATTGGGTCAATTTTCGTTTTCGTTGGTTTATCATACCAAGTAGCAGACAAATCTAATCTATGATAGGGTGCCATCCGAGTAGAATTTCTCGCTCCGTAATTGAAAAGTAAGTTTTGTTCTTGAACATACCAACTAGTCGGAAGGGTTAGCGTATTTCCCGTGGCATAAATAAAAGAAGAACCAAAAGTCCATCGTTCACTCAATTTATAAGTTGCGACGATGCTTAAATCATGACGTCTATCGAATTTGGCCGGAAATGGATTTCCTTCATTGAGGTCTTCAAAAACTCGTTCTGTCTTAGACCAAGTATATCCTATCCAACCGGTAAATTTACCAAATGAACGCTTAACAAATAACTCTACCCCATAAGACCACCCTCTTCCAAAGACGAGTAAATTATCTGTATTGTCATTGATATTATCTCCTGGTAGAGCACCCTCTTTGTATTCAATGAGATTATTCATTCCTTTATAATATGCCTCAATTGATGTTTCCCACTTATCATTATCGAAATTCTTAAAATAACCCAAAGAAGTTTGCCAGCCACTTTGAGGTTTTGCTTTGTCAGTTGTTGGAAACCAAATGTCAGTTGGAAGGGATACTGCGCTTAATGAGGTGAGGTGAACATATTGGTAATTGAAAGAGTAACCACCTTTAATTGAGCTTTTGTTTGGTAGCAGCCAACGAAAGGAAAATCGTGGTTCAAAACCGCCGTAGGATTTGATTATTTCATTTTTTGCGTAATTTATTGTCGAATCAGATACACCGACGTCTCCTTTAATATACCTTGTAAAGGGTCCAACATGTTGATAGGAGCTGTATCGCAATCCCACATTAAATTTCCAATTTTCAGATAAGTCATATTCATCTGTGATGTATGCGGCAGATTCATGAGAAAATAATTTTTGAGCAAGCCCAGTATCAAAAACAACGCTGTCCGATTCTGCCGAAATGCTTGTTGGAGTGAAGGTGTGGAATATGTAATCCGCTCCCCATCTTAATTTATTTTTTGTATTTGGATAAAAAGAAAAATCAATTTTTGCTCCCACATCACGAATACCTGAATTCAAAGAAAATCGAAATTGATCTTGATTTGATGCAAATTGAAAAACATAATCGGTGAAAGTCGCGCTTACATTCATAAATAATTTTGGATTGAAAAGGTGATTCCAACGCAGCGCTGCAATCCCATTACCCCAAGGCATATCAACATTGAAGTTATCTTCAGTATTACCGAAAGTAAAGACATCTTTTCCATAATAGCCACTCAAGTAAATTCGGTCTTTTTCTGTTATTTTGTAATTAAATTTTAGATTTAAGTCATAAAAATAATAACCCGATCCTGCGAATGGTGACGTGTCAGGAATAGCTGCTTTCATTAATAAATCAATATATGTTCGTCGACCAGACAAAATGAATGAACCCTTGTCTTTTTTTAAAGGGCCTTCGATTGTTAATCTTGAAGAAATTGCTCCGATACCTCCTTTAACCTTAAAATTTTTATTGTTCCCTTCATTCATATTAACCTCTAGCACTGAAGACATTCTGCCACCAAAATTTGCTGGCATACCACCCTTTGTTAAAGTCACTCCTTTCACGGCATCGGCATTGAAAACAGAAAAGAAACCAAAAAGGTGTGCTGCATTATATACAACGGCTTCGTCTACGAGAACAAGATTCTGGTCTGGGCCTCCGCCACGAACATAAAATCCTTGACCCCCTTCAGAAACGGATGATACGCCTGGTAGTAATTGAATGGTTTTCAGTACATCAATTTCTCCCATAAACGCAGGAAGTGTTT
Source organism: Bacteroidota bacterium (assembly GCA_016868915.1). GTDB lineage: Bacteria > Bacteroidota > Bacteroidia > Flavobacteriales_D > Crocinitomicaceae > UBA952. Next base: position 27,046 of record VGFL01000020.1, read on the forward strand.
TGATTTGTTCCATTTGGAGTTCAACCTGACCGAGTTTTGCAGAATTTACATTTTCCCCTTTTTTAGCATTTATCTCAAACTCGTTTAGAGTATTAATTTGGGAACTTATTTCCACATTCAAACTTGTATCTTTCGTAAGGTTAATTTCTTTCATTACAGATACATAGGAAGAAAACTTATATTCAATTGTATATTTTCCAATTGGTAAAGAGACGGAGTAAAATCCATAGTTATTGGTTAATACTCCATTTTTTATTGATGGTAAATATACTTTACAGCCAATAAGTGCTTCTCCATTCGAAGCATCTGTAACATAACCACTTATTGAAGCTTTTTGAGAAAATGAAAAGATCCAAAATAGATTTATTGAAATTAAAAGTGCTAAATTTTTCAAAAGTTCATTTTACAGTTCTCAAAGTTAAGAACAAGAAAGGGAGTTTAAAGTTTAAATTCGTTAATTAAATAAAAAAGGTAATCACTTGGATTGCCTTTTTGTAAGAGTATTTAGTCTTCCTCGTTATCAAGAAAATCATTTTGTTCGAGTTCTCTTCTTAATTTTAGTAAATTTAAATCATCGTCATCGTCATCGTCAAATTCACTAAATCTTGTTTTTGGTTTTAAGGATGTGATCTTTGATTTTTTTGAAAAACCTTCATTTTCCCAATCAATTTTGGATTTCTTATCTTTAGTCTTCCTACGCGATTCAACATTCGGTAATTCTTCAAGAGATATAGATTCTGAATTATCTTCTGCAACTTCGGTTTTTGTTAAATCCTCTTTTTTCGAAATAAAATGTACTGGTTTATTTTCTTTGTTTACGAAAGACCGATTTTCTGGTTTTGGGTCAGCTTCCTTAACGGCGCACGCTCTACCATTGAATACTTTACCGTCTAAACTCTGAATTGCCTCTTGGCCTTCTTCTCTTACAGCCATTTCAACAAAGGCAAAACCACGAGATTTACCTGTTTCTCTATTAAAGGCTACAGTTGCCTTGGTTACCTTTCCGAAACGCTCAAATTCCTGTCTGAGCTGATCGCTTGTCACGCCAAAGTCAAGTTTAGCAACGAAAATATTTATCATTAATTACAAAAAGAATATTGATATGAAACTAAATTACTACAATTTTTTAAAAATAAATAAAAAATTTAAAATTTCATTTTTCATTTTATGATTTTTAAACTGGAATATTCATGACCTCTGCCATCTTAGATCCAATATGAGCCGGAGAGTCTACTACATATATTCCGCAATCCTTCATAATTCGTTTTTTTGCTTCAGCTGTATCTTCTGCACCCCCCACAATAGCACCGGCATGTCCCATCGTTCTACCTTTCGGTGCGGTTTCACCAGCGATAAATCCAACCACAGGTTTTGTACCGTTTTCTTTTATCCATTTTGCTGCTACTGCCTCTAAATTACCACCAATTTCCCCGATCATGACAATTCCTTCAGTTTCTGGGTCATTCATTAAAAGTTCAACTGCCTCTTTTGTAGTGGTTCCAATAATTGGATCTCCACCGATACCGATTGCTGTTGTTATTCCTAGGCCGGCTTTTGCTACCTGATCTGCTGCCTCGTAGGTGAGAGTTCCGGATTTTGAAACAATACCGATTTTACCTTTTTTAAATACAAATCCCGGCATTATTCCAACTTTTGCTTCATCTGCTGATATAATTCCTGGACAGTTTGGACCAATTAACCTGCAGTTATATTTTTTGAGGTATTCTTTTGCAGCAATCATATCTTTTACAGGAATGCCCTCTGTAATACAAACGATTAATTTAATTCCTGCATTGGCAGCTTCCATTATTGCATCAGCAGCAAAATTAGGGGGAACAAAAATAATCGAAATGTCTGCAGCTGTTTTTTCAACAGCTTCTCTAACTGTGTTAAATACCTGTTTTTCAAGATGAAAAGTACCTCCTTTTCCAGGTGTAACGCCACCAACAATATTTGTACCGTAATCTATCATCTGGCTTGCATGAAAGGTACCCTCGCTTCCAGTAAATCCCTGTACGATAACTTTGGAATTTTTATTGACTAATATAGACATATTAAGGAAAGATTAATTGTTTTCAAATGTACGAATTCTTTGAGATTTACTGCTTGCTAATGGGGTTGTACTTACTGTCCTCCAAATTTTTCAATTACTTGTTGCGTTACGCCTGTATTCGAAAAACCTCCGTCGTGAAAGAGATTCTGCATCGTTACATATCTTGTAAGATCAGAAAACATAGAAATACAATAATCAGCACATGCTACGGCCGGAGCATTACCGAGAGGTGACATTTGTTCTGAAAAATTTATAAACTCAGTAAATCCCTTAATTCCCTGACCAGCAGTTGTTACTGTAGGAGACTGAGAAATAGTATTAATGCGAACTTTGTTTTTAATCCCGTAATGATAACCAAAAGATCGTGTTATTGATTCCAGAAGAGATTTTGCATCTGCCATATCATTATAGTCGGGAAAGATACGTTGAGCTGCAATGTAAGTCAAAGCAACTACGGAAGCCCATTCATTTAGAGCATCGTGTTTGTAAAGAGCAGCCAAAGTTTTATGAAGTGAAATAGCAGACACATCCATGGTTTGATTGTAAAATTGGTAATTACTTTCAGTGTAATGTTTGCCTTTTCTTACATTTGGTGACATACCAATCGAATGTAAGACAAAATCAAGCTTATTTCCTAAAATCTCTGTTGACTGAGTTATAAGATTTTCTAAATCCTCGGTATTTGTTGCATCAGCTGGTATTATTTTGCTTTTTGTTTTTTCTGCTAATCCATTGATTTCGCCCATTCTCATTGCAATAGGAGCATTTGTTAATACAAATTCTGCACCCTCTTCATGGCATCTTTCTGCTACTTTCCAAGCAATTGATTGATCATTAAGTGCTCCAAAAATAATTCCTTTTTTACCTTTCAATAAATTATTTGACATATATAAAATTTTAACAAAAATAGTTATTTGTCCGAAATATGAAACCCAATTTTAACACGGTGTTAAAAAGCTATACGGTAGTTGGATAAATTTCTATCTGTTGTATTAATATTATTTTCTATCTTTGATTCAACTAAAACTAAAATATATGAAAAAATTTTTACTTCTATTTGTTCTTGTTGTTGGTTTTTCTTCGCCGTTACTGGCGCAACCACAAGGTGGAATCTGCGTTCCTAATCCCCTCTACACTGATTCCGTTTATGGTGCTTGGCCAGACACGGTTACTAATTTCCCACCTGCTACAGCCAATGTTTACTATGAAACAGTTTTAAATTTTAAGGCTCCTGCTGCTGTTACCGCCGATTTAGATCCTACAGGTCAGTTTGTCGGGTCTCCTATTCAAAACTACAGTGTAGCATCGGTAGCTGGTTTACCAACCGAATATGCATATACTTGCAATCAAACAAATTGTTCATTTACAGGAGGAATTCAAGGTTGTGCAACTGTCTACGGGACAACAGCTACTGTAAACACATACAATGTTGAA
>VGFL01000021.1 GCA_016868915.1 Bacteroidota bacterium
ATTGCCACGAATTTTCTGTTTGTCCGATATATCTCCACATTGCCAATATTTCATACATGACCAATGCAAAAAGTAAAGCGCAAATAAGAAGTTGCTTCCATTCAAAATTATTCCATTTACGGACAGTGAAAAACAGGAGCAATGGCATCAGAACAAAGGACATTTTATTTTCCAGTTTTGATATTGCAAAAGATTGGTTTTCCAACCATAATAGACCAATAACTAGTAAAACATAATATAAAATAAACCAAATAGCTGGCCCTTTGCCAAAAAAAGAAATAAGGTCAGTTTTTGTGATTTTTTGCCTCTGAAAAACCAGAGAAAGAAGCATTAATCCAAAACCAATCGGAACAAGTTTTTGATAGACAATAGAAAAAAACAATATCCAAGATAGGCCAATATCAGCAAGGGTAAATTTAGAAGATAATCCAGGAAAGACCTAAATCTGCGAGGGTGAATTTTGCTATATGGTCTTTGATTGAAAAAGTCATTTCTTACTAGTTTTCAATTAATTTATGGTAAAACGCTTGTAGTTTTTCAAATTCACTTTTCCAATTATAGATCATTTGAACGGCAATTTTTCCATTTGTTCCCATTTGCCGCGTTTCTGAGGGAGTATCCAACATTTTAAGTAAAACTCTTTGAATTTCCAACGAATTTTTAGGATCAACGTAATTTGCGCATTCTGCCGGATCAGTAATGGTTCTCCAAAGTGGAAAATCACTCGCTAAAATCGCAATTCCTGCTGCCATATATTCAAACAACTTGATTGGATAGGACTCGACGTAACTTTTTGTTGGATGAAGAGTCACCACGCCAATTTCACTTTTTTCAAGAATGTCTTTTATTTCATTTCGACCTACCTGTCCTAAAAACGTTACATTCTGCCAACCTTTTAAGGCCTTAACATGTTGTTCAAGTTCTTCTGATTCAAATGATCCAGCGAGTAAAAGTTGAATATCTGTATTATCGAGTGCTTGAACTAGTTCGAGTATTCCCCGTGTTTGAAAAATTCCACCGACGTAGCAAATCGTTCGTGAAAAATCATTCTTTTTATCCGAGAAAGTCAATTCCTCCAAATCAGGATAATTCGCGATTAATGCAACATTTTTCTGAAATTTTTGAAATCGATTACAAATAATTGGCGTCACTGAAATTACTCCGTCAATTCGAGCACAAACAAAACGTTCATATCTTTCATACACCCTGGAAAGAAGTTTTCTCTGATACGCAGGAATCCAGATTTTATCTAATAATTGTTTTGGAACATCTTCGTGAGAATCAAAAACAACCTTCGCTCCTATTTGCTTTTTAAGTTTACGAGCAATAGTAAGTAATTCAGGGTCGTGTAAATGATAAATATCAGCCTTGAGTTCATTCGCAAGTTCAAGTGCTTTTTGACCTGCTTTTTTAATTCTTACTTTTCGATTTTCGGTATCAGATACGAAACTTAAAATTTCTACACCCTTTTCATTTCTTGACGTTGCATTGGGAATAATCAAATAAACCTGATTCAAAGGATTCGCAGCTAAACTAACACACATTTTATGGAAAATACGAATATCTCCCTCATTATGAACAGTTGTTATATGGCAAATTTTCAGTCTTTTCATTTGCTCAATTGTTCATACAATTGTATAAATTTCTTCCTATTTGCCTCCTTAGTTCCATCTTTACGAATTCTTTCTTTATTGAGAGATACAGCTTTTTCAAGATCAAATGAAAGCATCTCCGAAAGGTATTCTTCTTCCAAATCTTGAACGATAAAACCATTTTCACCTTCCTTTATCCATTCTTTATTAGAAGGTAAATTAGAGACAATAGGGACACAACCGTAAGCCATTGCCTCTAATAGACTAATACTTGTGGCATCAGATTCAGGTAAGGAAATCCAAAATTTAGATTTAGCGTAGTAATTTCGATTTAATTCATTATCCACCCAACCAACAAACTCTACCTGATTTTCAATTCCAAGTTCCGTAACCATTTCTTTAAGCTTATCCGTTTCAGTTCCCACAGCACCGATAACAAGCTTCCAATTTTCTGTGGGATTGGTTTGTAAAAAACGGTGAAACGCTCCAATTACTTTGTTTACCCGATATAACGGTTTGTGCAATCGATTCGAGTAAATTACATTTTCTTTTTTAGTTGAAACTTCATGTATCTCAATTCCAAAATTCGCAACTAGAACACGGTTTTTAACTGTAACCAACTTAATAATTTGATCCGCAACTTCTTGAGAATCTGCTGTAAAAAAAGAAAATCTGTTCAAAGAATATTGAACCATTTTTTTCCAGAAAAAACTCCTTTTTGGAAGTAATAAGATGTCGCTCCCCCAAGCGGTTAAAAACATGTTTTCTTTTTTACTTATAGCTCTAGCCGTAAAAAAAGCATAACTATTTGCTTGATGGACATGAATGTGGGTTGGACTGAATTGCTCAACAACTTCCTTAATTTTTTTTGGTGTAGCAAAAAAAGACGTGAAATTATAATGAAAATTCGCTGTGACCTGAGGAATTGTTGAATCCGGATTTAGCTTATTTGTTACCAATAGAATGTCGTCAAAATACTCCTTTATCAAGTCAATGTAATTGAAGGTATGAACTGAATTTGAGCCTACAATCAATAATTTCTTCATACTAACTCATATAGGTATTTTGTAGTTCAGGATATTTTTCGAGCTGAACGTTGTCTTTATCTCTGACATCGCCAATAACCTTGGCTGGATTACCTGCAATAATTGAATAATCAGGAAATTCTCCTTTTACGTATGAATGTGCAGCAACAACACAACCCTTTCCTATTTTGGAGGATGGCATAATTACAGAAAATGGCCCAATAAAAGTAAATTCACCAATTTCAATGGATCCTCGCTCGTAGCCAATGTGATCTCTTACTTTCGAATAATTTGAACCATACAATCGAATGGATTGATGACTGGAATGTGTTGTTATATTAACATAAGAGGTGATTTGACAACCCTTTGCTAATTTTATTCCTTGGCTTGCTTCTATAAAATTGAAGTGGCCAATATATACTAAATCTCCAATGAGTAATTTATTTGGATGATCTATAAAGGTTGTATTTCCAATTCGTACGCCCTTGATTTTTTCACCTTGAAAATTGCGTTTTATAGCAAACATTCGCGGCTTAAAAAACACCTGTAAATAACGTGAAATGTGATAAATAAATGATTTCATTTTAAATTGCTTTGCGTTTCGATCTTTGTGAATTGAACTACTGAAAAACCAAGGATTAACGCAAATAAAACACTTATTTTTGGATTTGAAAGAGGATTATTCATTAGAGCGACAAGTGAGATAATTATAATTACAAAAATAATAAAAGTGAACTCCTTAATTCGCTTATAAAAATAGAAGATTGGAGCACAAAAAATTGCAAGATAGGCAAGTAAGCCTTGAATCCCATAGCGCCATAAATAAAAGACATATTCGTTTTCTGGATACAATTTTTCCTTATAAATATATGCTTTATTTGGTCCATATCCAAAAAATGGTTGTTCCGCCCACATATTAATCAGCTTACCCCAAATTATTAATCGAACAGCCAACGAATTATTTTCTTGTAACTGAGGTTTTGTATTGAATAAATACTGCAACGCAATTGTATCTAAAAATGCTGAAAGTCCGAAAAATCCAATGATTAAAAATACTTCAAGTAAAATTTCAAACCACTTTACTCTGCGAAAGAAAATAGCTAAAATGTACACTACAAATAATGCAATAATGCCCGTTCTTGACTGACAAAGAATAACAAGAAGAATGCTCAGCAAAAAGAAAAGTTGCAAAACATTTTTTGATAGATAATTCCACGAGCTTTCAACCTTATTTCTTTCAATCAAAAGGAAGGAGAAGAATGATACGAAAAATAAGAAAAGTATGGCATTAATATTTGGATTTCCCATTGTTCCAACAATTCTTTTTGGTCCCGGTCCACCAATTGAGTTTTTACCAAAGTTTAGTACATCTCTTCCATCAGTATCGTACAAAATAGTCACATATTCATTGAAATAAAAGAGATTGAAAAGGTGTAAAAAATTAAAGATGAGCAAAATAACAAATGAGCTTGTTACAATGTAAATTATATTTTTCTTACTGGTGAAATCTTTAAAAACAAAAATGGAGAACAAATAAAAGACAACAAATTTTACCACTTTTTGAATTTCCAAATATTCTCTGTAATCCGTTCGATGTGAATTTATTACAATCGATACTAAAATAAACAAAGATAGAGCACCAAAAACAAGAATCAATTTATCAATCCAAAAAAAGCGCTTTAGTATAAGTCTTAGCCCCATTACTACAACCAAAAACTCATCTATTCCAAGAAATAATTCGCTATGAATTTTAATGCTCGGGACGAAAAGAATTGACAGAAATGTAATTGACAACAGAACGCTATCAGCACGAGTTGACTTCCCAAAATTACTTTGATTAAAAGCAAAATTATAATTACTAATTGTCAAGTGAAGATGATTTAGTTAACTGATTATCATGTTGGTAAACAAAAATAAAATATATCACAAGAACAAGCAAGAACCACAGGGCTTGCGAGTAAGAAATTACTTTAAGTGTAAGAATAAAATATTCATTCGATTTTCCGCACATTTCAGGAATTACGAACAAGGGAATAATCTGAATTAACGCACTGATTATTCCAAAAATAAAAGCGATTCTTTGTTTTTTTAAGATCATTGGAAGTGCCGAAATTGGCGAAATGATAAACCCAATCATCAACCAAAATGACATTGTTTCGGAATAACTTCCTGCATCAGACCAATTTTCACCAAAAATCCATACAAAAATAGGCTCACCGTATAAATACAGAATAGAAAAAGGTATTACACTAATCGCGATCAACGTACCAATTGTCTTTTGCATTAATGGGATAATTCGTTGCTGTTCATTGTATAATTTAACGGCTTGATTATAAAAAACTTGACTTAGAGAAACGCCGATTAACATAGTTGGAATGCGTAACATGGCATAAGAATGACTGTAGGAACCATATACGCTTTCGGAAAAATAAACCAAGATAAAAGTTGCAATAAGGATATCTCTTCCATGATCGACAAGAATATGAGGTAAATTTACGAGTGGGAACTCGCGATGATCTTTTAATAAAACCCATGTTTTTTTTCGTGATTTTACCTTTGAAAATTTTTTCTTTAAACTCCTAAAATTGAAAATGAATTCAAAACAGGATATAAAATACCCAATAAATGTGGCAAGGATTAACCCAAAATAACCCCATGATAAATAGGCAAATCCCCATTTTAAAAAATTGGAAAATACTGAATTACCAATTTTTTGACGAGAAATCACGGAAAATGTTCCTGTACGAATTGACCAGTTTGTTCCAATATTTATGACAACAATAGCAGCCGAACCAAAAACTAATAGTATAAGATACCACCATGAAAAACCTGGAGTTAGTCCTGACACAACAAGCGAAACCAAAATCATTGAACTAATTCCAATCACTATAATGGAAAAAAATAGAGAAATACGATAAATTAAATATGAATGACCATCGTATTTTGGAAGAGGAAGAGCCGCTTCATATCTCAAGGTAGCAATTGCAGCAATAAATCCAGTGACTCTCATGTACAATGCCAATTCACCCATTTCTGCCGTTGAATATAAACGCGTCAATACAGGTGCAAGCGCATAACCAATTACTTGAGCGATTATTGTACCTGATAATAAAACAGACAAAGACCTAAAATACTCTGATTTAAAATGTTTTATTATTGACTTTAAAGACATTGCAGATAAGATACGAAAATCTCTCTTTTTTGTTTTAATTCGAACCAAATACCTTAATTTATAACCCTGATACTTGTTGTTTATTGAACAACACCTTTCATTCCATTTTCACCATCAGATTTTGTAAAAAATAGTTGGACTATCAAGGAAATGAAAAATAAAGAACAAAATACAACAAACATCAACCAATCGAATAGTGTTAATTCATGAGTGATAAAGCGCCATCCAAAAAAATAAATACCTTGAATAAAATACGCTAAAAGTAAAAACAACAAGTATATATAGATCTTTTTACTTCCCCGCCAAAAAAGAACTAAAACCCACAAAATCAATATCCAAATTCCTGCAGAAATAAGGTGATGAATTTGTAAATAACGAATAAGCTGTTCAAAAGTGTATCCCAATTTCGTTGCATTTGATTGAATAATCTCATCTACCGCAATTTGCTTTTTGGCAAAAACAAACGTTCGAAAAAACACTGCAGTAAATCCCAATAAATGCCAGCAAACGAAAATTAAAGAAATAAAAGAATTTATTCCGTATGTAATTTTGACAAATAGTTCGGGAGAACTCTGGCCGTAAATCCATGCGCGTAATCGATTGATAAAAGGCATCGGACTTTGCAAAAAATTCTCGTCCATTGTTTCTTTTACTATTTTCACTGTCGTTTATGTTGTAATTTCGCTTTATGCAAAACTACTTGGAAGAAACTGATTTTTTGAATTTTAATCACACAAATTTTATTAAATTCCTTGAAAATCATCAAGACAAGGAACGTAAAGTTGAACAAGCAGTGAGTTTATACGAGTATGTTCGAGATTATTTTTTGTATGATCCGTACCATTTAGATTTACGAAAAAATGCGCTTACTGCAAGCAACATTGTCAGAAAAAAACGAGCGTGGTGCGTTGAAAAATCAATTGTACTTTGTGCAAGCTTTCGAAAACACGAGATTCCTGCTCGTTTAGGTTTTGCCGTTGTTACCAATCACATTGGAGTCGAAAAGCTCACCTCCTACTTAAAGCGACCTGAAATCGTTTTTCATGGATTCGTTGAAGCCTATCTGAATGAAAAATGGGTGAAATGCACACCGGCTTTTGATAGACGAATTTGCAATTTTAATCATGTCGAAGTGCTTCACTGGGATGGAAAGAACGATTCATTATTTCAAGAATTCACAAAAGATCAAAAATACATGTCATACGATCATTTTTACGGTGTCTTTGAGGATGTACCGCTCGAATTAATGAACATTGAAATGCAGAAGTACTATCCTCATTTATTTGAAAGCACGTATAATTCTAAGGAATTTTCCTTCCTCCACAATTTGTAGGATTTTATAGTTTATTAAGAAATATTTTAATGAAAAAGCTTCATTCTATTCTACATTTGTACTACGTAAAAACTTAATATGAAAAGATCGTATATTATCATTGGAGCAATTGTAGGGATCCTTGCAATTATTTTTATCTCTTACATCAGCATTTACAACAAGGCAGTTTCACTTCAAGAAAAAGTAGATGAGAAGTGGGCTAATGTTCAATCAGCTTATCAAAGAAGAGCAGATTTGGTTCCTCAACTTGTTGAAACAGTAAAAGGAGCTGCAAAAAATGAAAAGGATATTTTAACGCAAGTAACCAATGCCAGAGCAGGAATAGTAAACGCCAAAAGCCCCGAGGATTTAGATATTGCCGGAAAGAAAATAAATACTGCCATAAATTTGGCTTTTGAAGCGTATCCTCAAATTCGATCAACGGATAATTTTGCAACACTTCAAGCTCAGCTTGAAGGTACAGAAAATCGAATAAAACAAGAGCGTGACTTGTACAACGAGGCTATCAAGGATTACAATACAACTATTCGAGGATTTTTTGCACGTATGTTCCTAAACAGCGAAACCTTCCCAAAGAAAACTGGATTTAAGGCTCAAACTGGTTCAGAAAATGCACCAAAAGTACAGTTCTAAAAATGATATTTGAAAACAACGAGGCCTACAAAATGGCTATTTCAAAGGCAATATTAAAAGCAGAGAGCCAGACTTCGGGTGAAGTGCGCGTACACGTTGATAAAAAATGTTCGGGTGATCCTCAAAAAGAGGCGATTTCTCATTTCAATCGATTGAAAATGTATAAAACGAAAAACCGAAATGGGATTTTAATTTATATTGCATATGAAGATCGAAAATTGGCGATAATTGGTGATAAAAACATCAATGAAAAAGTACCTGACAATTATTGGGAAAACACGAAAGATCAATTAATAGATTCTTTTAAAAAAGAGGAATACGTAAATGGGTTAGTTCAGGCAATCTCGGATGTAGGTGAAAAATTAAAACTGTATTTCCCCTATTATGAAGATGATATAAATGAACTTGCAAATGAACTAAGTCAGGGGGAAGGGAAATGAAAAAATTACTTGCCCAATGGCTCCTCATTGGATGTATTTCTAATTCATTTTTCAGTCAAGACAAAATCCCCAACCCTCCCTCTCCTCCAAAGCTCTATGTTAATCTTTCGAAAGAATTCCCTAATTTCTTAAATGCAAATGAGGCTTCGCAACTCGAAAAAGAGTTAGAGAATTTTGAAAAGGAAACGTCCAATGAAATCGTTGTTGTAGTCGTTGATAATTTCAACGGAATGGACCGCGCTGATTTTGCCATCAAACTTGGTGAAAAATGGAAAGTAGGTAAAGAAAAAGAAGACAATGGAGTTGTAATACTCATCAAACCAACAAAAACGGACGGAAAAAGAACTTCATTTATTGCTACCGGCCGCGGATTAGAAGGCGCTATTCCTGACGCGACTTGTAAGAGAATCGTAGAAAAAGAACTAAATCCCTTCCTGAAGGAAAACAAAAATTACGTTGGAATTAAAGCTACTCTCGTTGTAATTACAAAACTGGCTAAAGGTGAATATAACCATAAAAGCTACGATAAAAGAGAAGATAATCCGTGGTGGGTTGGTATACTTATTCTCGCTTTTATATTTTTTATTTTATTCATATTGCGCGGAGGAAAAGGCGGCTTTGGTATGGGAGGAATCTATTTTGGCGGAGGATTATTTGGTCCTGGACGAGGAAATTCCAACGGTGGGGGATTCGGGGGTTTTGGTGGGGGAAGCTTTGGCGGTGGAGGGGCTGGAGGAGATTGGTAGCTTAGTTTCTTTTAAAGGCTCTTGGTAAGAAATTTTAATCATTTTCTTTTTTTTGAATTATTGCCAAAAACAGAACGGCATCGTAGGAAAAATGAGCAAAAATAGCGAACCATAATCCAAATGTTTCATAGCCCAATGATAGTAGTAGTATAAATGGCAATACAATTAATCCATACATCGAATAACGCCAGTTTTTTGGGTTTAAATAGCCATGAATAGCTACAAAGGTTATAGAAGTTAAGATAATACCCAAGTAATATTGGATACCAGATCTAAATAACAATTCTTCACCAAATCCTGCACAAAAAGAAAGAAAAATCGCATCGCCAACATTCAAATTCATGGAACGAACTATATGATCTATTCGGTTGGGTAACTTATCAAAGAGAGGTGCTTGAAGTAACAAAATGGCCAATATTCCATAGGCAAATCCAAATTCTAATCCTAGACCAATATTCAAGGTGTTAAACCTATCGAATTCAAATACCTGCCATGGAGAAATATGATTAACAAAATAGTGAATTAAAAAAGTTGGAATCGGAAAAAGTAGCAAGGTAACTAAACCCAGTATCAGCATTCTGTATCGCATGGAAGAGTTTCTCACATCCCAATTGTTTTGTCCCAAAACTCGTTGAGTAATACCACAAATCTACGCGACATTGTGTTTTCGTATTTTTTTGTTCGAAAACCTCCCACCCAACGCACACCTTGAATAGCATTCGTTAGAAAAATTTCATCAGCTGATAAAAGATTTTGTGGCATGATTGGACATTCATAAACTTTAATATTGTTCGCTATAGCGAGGTTTATTATCTGCATCCGCATTGTTCCTGCTAAACAACCGTCTTCAATTCCTGGCGTATATAAAACAGCGTTATGGACAACAAAAATATTACTATTTGAGGTTTCAATAACTTGACCTTTATCGTTGCTCATGAAAACATCTCCAAGACCCTTTTCTTGCGCGTAAAGCGCTGCCATAACATATTTCAACCCGTTTTTTGTCTTGAATTTGGATAAGAATGATTTTTCCAATTTTAGATCAAGATAAATATCCATCTCAATACCAAAGCTATTCAACTCGTAAAAATTTTTAGTTACTGGTTGAATATCAATATACAATTGGGAATCATTGGACGAAGGAAGATAAGCGCCACCGGGAGTCCGATCTAATGAAACCCTGCATTTTGCTCCTTCTTTTAGCTGAGATTTATGAATTAATTCTGCAATCTTTTGTTCTAAAAATTCTTTTGTCAGTGTTTCTGAAACTTGCATTTTCAATGCTTTTGCTCCCTCTATCAAACGAATTAAATGATTATCAACATTTATTGCCTTTCCATTTATTACTCGAATACTTTCAAAAACACCATCGCCATATAGATGACCTCTGTTACCAAAATTAATCGTTGGTAAATTATTTGGCACTACCTGACCATTGTTATATACATATACTACTGACATAAATCAATTAAAAATTAATTGAACAAATTCTGAACCTTTATTTGGTTCGATTAAAAGAACGTATACGATACCAAATAATGCTCCTCCAATGTGAGCATCGTGCGCAATGTTTCCTCTGCCCCTACGAAGTGCAAAATATTCAAAAGCCAAATACAAAGGACCAAAAATATAAGCAGGAATCGGAATAGGTAAAAATAAAAGAGCCAACTTCATTGTAGGATTCCAAAGAATTGCAGCAAAAACTACGGATGACACGGCGCCAGAAGCTCCAAGTGAGGAATAATTTGGATTTTCATGATTGCGAGCATACGGAAAAAAAGAAGCGAAAATTCCTCCAAAAAAGTATAAAATCACAAAATGAATAATCGCAGATTCTTCTCCGAAATAATTAGAAAAAGAAACAAATAAAATCTGACCTAAAAAATAAAGCGAAAACATATTAAAAATAAGATGTGCCCAGTCAGCATGGATAAACATGTGCGTTATTATCCGAGAATACTCCTTGTGATGTTTTACTCGGTAGGGATAGAATAGCGACTTCGCTAAAAACTGTTGATTTTGAAAAGCATAAACTGAAATCAAAACTGTAATTCCAATGATAAAAAATAGTAACATGAATTATAGGTGATTTAAGTTGTATCGAAATTAGTGATATTTTTAGCATTCTATTTAACTTTGCTGTAAAAAGATTCCAATGATAGTATCTCCATCTCTCCTTTCATGTGATTTTGCTAATATCCAGCGTGATGTACAAATGTTGAATAATTCAGAGGCAGATTGGTTGCACATCGATGTCATGGATGGGGTTTTCGTTCCAAATATTTCCTTCGGATTACCCGTTGTAGAGGCCATAAAAAAGCATGCAAAAAAACCATTAGATGTTCACTTAATGATTGTAAATCCCGATCAATATATCGGCGATTTTAAAAGAGTGGGTGCTGAATTTTTAACGATTCATTATGAGGCGTGTACGCACTTACATCGATCTGTTCAATTGATTCATCAGCACGAAATGAAAGCTGGTGTAGCTCTAAATCCGCATACACCCGTTGATGTGCTATCCGAAATTATTTGCGACTTAGACTTAGTTTTAATCATGAGTGTGAACCCAGGTTTTGGCGGACAAAAATTCATTCCACAGGCGGTTGAAAAGGTGAAGAAACTACAGAACATCATTCAGCGAAGTGGCTCAAAAGCCTTGATTGAAATCGACGGTGGAGTAAATCTGGAAACAGGAAAAATTTTGGCCGATGCAGGTGCAGATGCCCTCGTTGCCGGTAGTTTTGTTTTTGGTTCTGAAAATCCCATTTCAACTATATCTCAACTTAAAAAATTGTAATTTTTTTGAAGAAGATTCAAACAAGTTAAAGAATAAGTCAAAAAAATACCCACTCTGGTTTTATTTTAAATAATTTGTTTCATACAAATTCTCAAACTCTTTTAGTACATTTCAAAAAATACCAGTCTTGGCTACCAACCAGATTTTTGGAATTCCAATGTCATAAATCAAATGCAATCTTTACCTTTGGTATCCAAAGCTCAGTTTAATGAAAAAAGTACTAATTGCCAATCGTGGTGAAATCGCAAGAAGAGTTATTCGAACACTAAAAAGAATGAATATCTCGACCGTTGCTGTCTATTCGGATGCCGATAAAGACGCTCCTCATGTCAAAGAGGCTGACGAGGCCGTTTACCTTGGTGGCAGTCCCTCATCTGAAAGCTATTTGAACCAAGATAAAATTTTAGATTATTGCAAAAAATTGGGCGTTGAAGGAATTCATCCAGGATATGGTTTTTTATCTGAGAATGCATCTTTTGCACGAAAAGTAAATGAAGCGGGGATTAAACTTATTGGTCCTTCACCCGAATCCATGGAAGTTATGGGAGATAAACTCAGTGCAAAACAAGCAGTGAAAGATTTTGGTGTGCCTTTAGTTCCTGGAGTTGATCACGCCATAACAGATGTGGTAGAGGCAAAAAAAATTGCAGAACAAGTTGGATATCCAATTTTAATTAAGGCATCAGCCGGGGGAGGTGGAAAAGGAATGCGTTTGGTTCAAAATCCAAAAGAATTTGAAGAGCAAATGAATTTAGCCCAAAGTGAAGCTCGAAATTCTTTTGGTGATGATGCAGTTTTTATTGAAAAATTTGTTTCAAAACCAAGACATATTGAAATTCAGGTTTTCGCCGATCAGCACGGAAATACGGTATATATTTTTGAGCGAGAATGTTCTATTCAAAGAAGACATCAAAAAGTAGTTGAGGAAGCACCCAGCGCTGTTGTAAGCCCAGAATTGCGAAAAAGAATGGGAGAAGCGGCTGTTGCTGTTTGTAAAGCATGCGCATATGAAGGAGCAGGTACTGTTGAATTTTTATTGGATGCAAACCTTGATTTTTTCTTCCTCGAAATGAATACACGCTTGCAAGTTGAACACCCAGTAACTGAAGAAATTTCTGGACTTGATCTCGTTGAATGGCAAATAAGAGTTGCTCGAGGTGAAAAATTACCAAAACTTCAACACGAACTTGAAATGAAAGGTCATGCAATTGAAATTCGTGTATATGCAGAAGACACCTTGAATGGATTTATACCAGATATTGGAACATTAAACCGGTATCGTTTACCATCTGGACCGGGAGTTCGCGTAGATGGCGCTTTTGAGGAAGGAATGGAAATTCCAATTTTTTATGACCCAATGATTGCTAAATTAGTTGTTTGGGGTGAAACTCGAGAGGAGGCAATGGATAAGTGTATCGATGCAATTAATGAATATGAAATATCTGGGTTGAATACTACCCTTGATTTTGGTAAGTACGTTCTGCAACATCCAGCATTTAGAAGCGGAGATTTTGATACAAATTTTATCAAAACCTATTTTTCAGACTCAAATGTAATTTATGAAGGTTTTCAAAATGAGACAAATGCGCTAAAGGCAGGAATCGAACAAATTTGGGATGATCTCAAAAAAATGGACGAAACACAATTTCAATCAAAACCTATAACAGGTACATGGATAAAAGTTCCATGAAAATTAAGAAAAAGAAATGCTCACAGGTATTGTTCTAAAATCAACCGGAAAATTCTATAATGTTCTCCTTAAAAATGGGACAGAAATAACGGCCAGAATACGAGGAAAAATTCGACTTGAAGGGTTGAGAACGACCAATCCTGTTGCTGTCGGAGACAAAGTGGAACTCAATCAAGATGAAGAAACAACCGATATTTACACAATTAATTCAGTACTGCCTAGATCGAATTATTTAATTCGTAAATCAACAAATTTAAGTAAGCAAAAGCAAATTTTAGCATCAAATATTGACCGAATTTACTTGGTAATAACCATTGAACAACCAAATACGCATCAAGGATTTATAGATCGTTTTTTGGTTTCTGCCGAAGCATATCGTATTCCGGTATCAATCATTTTCAATAAAATCGATCTGTATTCTCAAAAATCCAAAAGTAAAATGCTCAATTGGAAAACTAGTTATGAAAAAATTGGCTATCCATGTCATTTTGTTTCAACCCTAGAAACTGAATCCTATGGCTTTTTGAAAGATGATCTCCAAGGCAAACAGGTTTTATTCGCGGGAAATAGTGGTGTGGGAAAAAGTTCATTGGTAAAATGCATAGATTCAACAATTGACTTGCGTATAGGAGACATATCAGATGTTCATTTATTGGGAAAACATACAACAACGTTTGCAGAAATGTTTCCCGTAAAAACCGGAGGTTTTATCATTGATAGTCCGGGAATCCGTGCTTTCGGGTTGACTGATATGAAAAAAGAAGAAATCGCCCATTATTTTCCGGAAATGCGAAAACTTTTAGGTCAATGTAAATTTCACAA
The DNA here is from genome assembly GCA_016868915.1 of Bacteroidota bacterium. GTDB lineage: Bacteria > Bacteroidota > Bacteroidia > Flavobacteriales_D > Crocinitomicaceae > UBA952. The sequence goes on from VGFL01000021.1 coordinate 14,254, forward strand.
TTGCCTTCACATGAATGAACCACATTGTGCTGTTAAAAAGGCAGTAGAAATGGGCGAAATAGAAGAATCACGATACATAAATTATTTGCAGATGATCGCAGATCAAGAAGATGATATTCACCGAAGAAATGATTACGAATGAGAGTAATTATCCAACGAGTTTCATCGGCCTCAGTAGCAATACAAAATAAAGTCTATAATTCAATTGAAAAAGGGCTGCTCGTATTCGTTGGCTTTGAAGAGAGTGATTCAAAAGACGATATTCAGTGGATTTCAAAAAAAATTATTGATCTACGTATTTTCTCAGACTCCGATGGCAAAATGAATCTTTCCGTTCAGGAAATTCAAGGGGAATTATTAGTAATTAGTCAATTTACATTATTTGCTTCTACTAAAAAGGGAAATCGTCCAAGTTTCATTCGTTCTGCAAAACCAGAAATTGCTATTCCATTATACGAATCTTTCCTTGTAGAACTAGCCCTACTCCACTCTACTACAATAAAAACAGGCATTTTCGGCGCTGATATGCAAGTTTCGTTGATTAATGATGGTCCAGTGACAATTAGTATTGATTCGAAGAATCGGGAGTAAAATTCCCTTATCCAACAATCAAAATAATTTCTACTTCACCAACTTCCTATACTTAATCCGTTTTGGACCGGCATCTCCCATACGTTTTTTGCGGTTTTCCTCGTACTCTGAATAACTTCCCTCAAACCAATATACGTGTGAGTCGCCCTCGAATGCCAGGATGTGCGTACAGATTCTATCCAAGAACCAACGGTCGTGAGAAACAACCACTGCGCAGCCGGCAAAATCTTGTATTCCTTCCTCCAACGCACGCAAAGTGTTCACGTCAATATCATTCGTCGGCTCATCTAATAGCAGAACATTCGCTTCGGTTTTTAAAGTCATGGCTAAATGCAAACGATTTCGCTCGCCCCCCGAAAGAATCCCGACTTTCTTGTTTTGATCTGATCCGTTGAAATTGAACTTGGAAAGATAAGCGCGCGAAATGATTTTTTGATTTCCCACCTCAACATATTCTAATCCATTTGAAACAACATCATACACCGTTTTTTCGGGATTGATGTCCTTGTGATTTTGATCTACGTATCCAATTTTCACCGTTTCACCAATGGAAAAAGTTCCTCCATCCGGCTGTAGCTCTCCCATAATCATTTTGAAAATTGTGGTTTTACCTGCACCATTCGGTCCAATAACTCCAACAATTCCTGCAGGAGGTAATTTAAAGTTTAAATCATCATACAAAAGTCTATCACCAAATCCCTTTGCAACATTACTGGCCTCAATAACATTCGTTCCCAGACGAGGTCCATTGGGAATAGGTAACTCCAAGCGAGCCTCTTTATCCTTCAAATCTTCCGCCATCATTTTGTCGTAATTTGCCAAACGCGCTTTACTTTTCGCTTGTCTTGCCTTTGGATTCATGCGTACCCATTCCAACTCGCGCGCTAACATTTTTTGTCTTTTCGATTCCGATTTCTCTTCCTCTTTCAACCGATTTCCTTTTTGCTCCAACCAAGACGAATAGTTTCCTTTCCACGGAATTCCTTCTCCTCGATCTAATTCTAAAATCCATCCAGCCACATTATCCAAGAAATAACGGTCGTGAGTTACTGCTATCACCGTTCCTTTGTATTGTTGTAAATGTTGTTCGAGCCAGTCAATCGATTCTGCATCCAAGTGGTTGGTTGGCTCATCCAATAATAATACATCCGGATTTTGAAGCAATAGTCTACATAAAGCCACACGACGTTTTTCACCGCCCGAGAGTGTTCCAATTAATTGGTCATCTGGAGGACAACGCAGAGCATCCATGGCACGCTCAAGCTTTGAATCCAATTCCCACGCATCCAAGGCATCAATTTTATCTTGTACCTCGCCTTGACGAGCAATTAATTTATCCATTTTATCCGGATCGTTCAAAACATCCTCGTCCATGAAGGCATTATTTATATCCTCATATTCCTTTAGCACATCCACGGTTTCTTGGGCTCCCTCCATAACAATTTCCTTAACCGTCTTTTTAATATCCAGTTCAGGCTCTTGCGGTAAATAACCAACCGAATAACCTGGAGAAAAAATAACATCTCCTTGATACGATTGATCAATCCCAGCAATGATTTTCATCACAGTGGACTTACCTGAACCATTCAAACCAATGATTCCGATTTTTGCTCCGTAATAAAAAGAGAGGTAAATATTCTTTATAATCTGTTTCCCCTGCGGCGTTTGCTTTGAAACTCCAACCATGGAAAAAATAATCTTTTTATCGTCCGACATGTAAATTTATTTTTTGGTAAAATTAAGCAATTAATCGAATTGGTTTTAATATGATACTGTTGGTTTAATAGCTATCTTTGTAGAACACTTGAAATAATTTATGGCACTAAAATGTGGAATTGTCGGATTGCCGAATGTGGGAAAATCAACCTTGTTTAATTGTTTATCAAATGCGAAAGCACAGTCGGCAAATTTTCCATTTTGTACAATTGAACCAAATATTGGAACAATCTCCGTTCCTGATGCGCGTTTAGAAAAACTAGAAAATCTGGTGAGCCCGGAGAGGGTTGTACCAACGACAATGGAAATTGTTGATATAGCAGGGTTAGTGAAAGGAGCCTCTAAAGGAGAAGGCTTGGGAAATCAATTTCTTGCCAATATTCGTGAAACAGATGCCATATTGCACGTATTAAGATGCTTCGATGATGGAAATATCGTACATGTTGACGGTCATGTTGATCCCGTAAAAGATAAAGAAATAATTGATATTGAACTTCAGCTAAAGGATTTAGAAACTATTGAAAAAAAAATCAGTAGTCTAGCACGTGTTATAAAATCTGGAGATAAAGAATCAGTGAAAGAAAATGAACTGGCACTGAAAATCAAAGAAGGCCTTGAAAAAGGAATTTCTGTTCGTGGATTGGATTTTTCAGAAGACGAATTTTTAATAATCAAACGCTTTCATTTGATAACGTCTAAACCCGTAATGTATGTTTGTAACGTCGATGAGTCCTCCGTAAAAACAGGAAATCATCACGTTGAAGAGGTTAGAAAAGCAATCGCAAATGAAAAAGCTGAAGTTTTAATCATTGGAGCTAAAATTGAGGCAGATATCACTGAACTCGATACCTACGATGAGCGTCAATTGTTTTTAGATGAACTGGGTTTAGAAGAACCGGGCGTAAATCGATTAATTCGTTCGGCATATTCACTATTGAACTTACAAACCTACTTCACTGCAGGTGTAAAAGAAGTTAGAGCGTGGACCATTCGAAAAGGAATGACCGCTCCACAAGCAGCAGGTGTAATTCACTCCGATTTTGAGAAAGGATTCATACGAGCGGAAGTTATGAAGTATGTTGATTTTACAACGTTAGGTTCAGAAAACGCAGTCAAGGAAGCTGGCAAATTCAAAGTTGAAGGAAAAGAGTATGTTGTTGAAGATGGGGATGTTATGCATTTTAGATTCAATGTTTAGTTTAATTATAATTAGTTCATAATGATACCAGCTAATAACCCATCCCTGAAATCTTGGGTAGATGTACCCGAGGGCTCTGATTTTCCAATTCAAAATCTACCTTTTGGTGTTTTTAGAACATCTTATTCAGACCCACGAATTGGAGTTAGAATTGGTGATCATGTGCTTGATTTATCCGCTGTTCATAACCTTGGTTTTTTCTCTGAATTGCCATTTGAAGGGAATGATTTTTCATCTAATTTCTTAAATAATTTGATGAAAAAAGGAAAAAATAATACCACTAAATTGCGGAATAGGATCTCAGAATTATTAGATAAAGCTAATAGTGAAATGCAGGATAAAGCAGATCAAGTTTTGATTTCAGCGAATGATGTAATTATGATGATGCCTGTTCAAATCGGTGACTACACTGATTTTTATTCGAGCCGTGAACACGCTACCAACGTAGGAATGATGTTTCGTGACCCCGCAAATGCTCTTTTACCAAATTGGTTGTGGATCCCAGTTGGATATCACGGTAGAGCAAGTTCAGTAATTCTCTCGGGTCAAGACATTCACAGACCAAAAGGCCAAATCAAGCCTGACCCGAACGCTGATCCAATATTCGAACCGTCAAGACAAGTTGATTTTGAGCTTGAAATGGCCTTTGTTACGTTTGAAGGAAAAGGTTTAGGTGAATCAATCTTAACCTCTGAAGCTGAGGAGTTTATATTTGGACTTTGTCTTTTTAATGATTGGTCGGCTCGAGACATTCAAGCATGGGAATATGTCCCGCTTGGTCCTTTTTTAGCCAAAAATTTTGCATCTTCTATTTCTCCCTGGATTGTTACTTTAGATGCTCTTCAGCCTTATGCAGTTGAGTCTGTGAAACAAAATCCTGAGGTTCTATCCTATTTGAAATTTGATGGAAATAAATCGTATGATATACACCTAGAGGTAGCACTTCAACCCGAAAATTCGAGCGAGACAACCATTTGTAAATCGAATTTTAAATATATGTATTGGAACATGTCCCAACAGTTGGCACATCATACAGTAAATGGATGTAATATTCGCTGCGGTGATTTGATGGGGTCAGGTACAATTTCAGGGTCCTCTGCTGATAGTTATGGTTCTATGTTAGAATTGGCCTGGAAAGGAACCAAACCAATTACTCTTGAAGACGGCTCGGAACGTAAATTTGTTCAAGACAATGATACTGTTATTATGAGGGGATATTGTGAAGCAAATTCAATTCGAATTGGTTTTGGTGAAGTTTCCGCAAAAATTTTACCTGCAAAATAGTTACTAATTTGACAAACTTACCTGAAATAAATTTCGAACAAGAGCGCAAGGAAATACTTAATGCGTTCAAGGGTTTGATGCGGGCAATGAAGGATCGAAATAGAGAAGAAACTCGTTTGATTCGAAAAGCGTTTGATATGGCCCTGGAGGCGCACAAAGATGTTCGACGAAAATCAAATGAACCATACATTTATCACCCCATTGCAGTGGCTAGAATTTGTGCGGAGGAAATGGATTTGGATGCTACAGCTGTTGCATGTGCATTATTGCACGATACCGTTGAAGATACCTACATAACATTGCAAGACATTGAAGATGCCTTTGGTAAAAAGGTCCGACGAGTTATCGATGGTTTGACAAAAATTCCAGAAGTTTTTGATGAAAATGCCTCTGTTCAAGCAGAGAATTTTCGAAAGATGATTCTTACGATTTCCGATGATTTTCGGGTTGTTTTAGTTAAACTTGCTGATCGTTTGCACAATATGCGAACACTCGGAAGTATGAGGCCAGATAAACAATTAAAAATAGCTTCAGAAACCAAGTTCCTGTATGCCCCACTCGCACATCGTCTCGGTCTATATGGAATAAAAACGGAGTTGGAAGATTTATCTATGATGTATTGCGAGCCTGAAATATACAATAAAATTGAAACAAGTTTAAAAAGTTCAAAAGACGTTCGAAATAGATTCATACGCAGATTTGTATCGCCAATTAGAGAAAACTTATTACACGAAGGATATATTTTTGAAATTAAGGCAAGGACAAAATCAATTTCATCAATTTGGAAAAAGATGCTAGATCAGGATATTCCATTCGAAGAAGTTTACGATGTTTTTGCTATTCGAATCATCATTGATACCCCAGCAGAGCTCGAAAAACCTGATTGTTGGCGTATTTATAGTTTAGTGACCGATTTTTATCAGCCAAGTCCTGAGCGCTTGCGCGATTGGATTTCAACTCCTCGGGCGAATGGATATGAATCATTGCATACCACAGTCATGTCACCTCAAGGTAGGTGGGTTGAAGTACAGATTCGTTCTAAACGCATGGATGAAATCGCTGAAAAAGGCTTTGCGGCTCATTATCGCTATAAAGAATCAAAAAATGATGAAAATAAATTTGACCGTTGGATTACAGAGATACGTGATTTATTGGAAAGTGCTGATGATAATGCACTTGACTTTGTAAATGAGTTTAAGTCTAACCTATTTAATGACGAAATTTATGTATTCACACCAAAAGGTGAATTGCGTGTACTTCCCATTGGTTCTACGGTTGTAGATTTTGCTTATGATATTCATACAGATATCGGAAATAAATGCATCGGTGCTAAAGTCAATAACCGACTGGTTCCATTAAGTTATCAATTACAGAATGGTGATCAATTGGAAATTATCACCTCTAGTAAACAAAAACCCTCCGAAGATTGGCTGCGTTTTGTCGTATCCGCTCGGGCAAAACAAAAAATAAAATCCTCATTAAACGAAGAACGTAAAATTGTAGCTCAGGATGGTAAAGAAATTTTAGAACGTAAATTCAAACAATTTAATCTCAAGTTCAACTCAGATAACATTACTTTTCTAACAAACCATTATGGACTCAATACAACAACAGAACTCTATTTTCGTATTGCAAAAGGAAAGATTGATTTATCAAAATTACGCGATATCGATGAGTTGAATGGATTTCTTCAAAAGAAAGTTGTTCGCATTAAAAAACCGAAGGATGAGTATGGATTACAATTTCCCATGGTCAATACAAAATCTGACACCATAATTATTGGAAATGATTTCAATGGCTTCGATTACAAAATGGCTAAATGCTGCCATCCAATACCTGGAGATAAAGTCTTCGGATTCATAAGTATAAATGAAGGAATAAAAATCCATCGATTCAATTGTCCGAATGCTGAAAATATGATGTCAAAAATGGCCTATCGTTGTATAAAGGCAGAATGGAAATCAGATAAACTTGTCGAGAGAGAGGCTGCAATAAAAATAATTGGTATCGACCAAATTGGCCTGGTAAATAAATTAACTGAAATCATTTCTAAAGAGAGTAATGTGAACATGAAGTCAATTTCTTTTGATACAGAGGATGGGATTTTTGAAGGAAAAATCAAAGTAATGGTCTACGACACCGAACATTTGGAGTTACTGATGCATAAGTTCGAACAAGTTGAGGGTGTTCAAAATGTTTCAAGATGGGACAACCAGGAAAAACTAGACTAAAATTATCACAGAGGAGTTAATCAATTCGTGAGTGTTTATACAAGAGAATGGTCTGAGTTATTAGGAGCCAAACAAAAGGAATTAACTGAAATAAAATTACTTGTTGTGATAGCTCTTCCCAAAAATTTATTTCATAAGCACAAATAAGAAGCATTAGTAGTAATTGTAAAATGGTCAATACAAGAATTTGTAAAAGAAAAGTTTCTTTCTTTTCTCCAATAGCGGGGATAATAATTATAAACGAAATTAACAAGGCAATAAGTGAACTTACCAAAACAAAATTGACCTGATTGAAAGGTAAAGTCAAAACATCGGAAAGCTTCAAAATAAAAATTAGGAAAAAAAGAAAAAAGTTTGATCCTAAAAACCTAAAACTAAAGGAAATTTTACTCATTATCCCTTCCCATTTTAATCACTTCCTTTATCACTAGATACAACGATGAACAGACCCCGAAAAGTGATAAGCATATCGTTAACCATGGCGTTCTCAATTGAAATTTTTCATCAAGATATACTCCAAGCCAAGTAAAAAAGGCGATTATAATTCCCATTTGTATCCCTAAGGAAGAAAACTTAATAAATGGCGAAGCTTTTTTACTTAACGTTTTTTTTTCTTTTGAATTCATCTTTAAACATAACGTTCATCGGCCTCCATGACGTGGCCACAAGATTTACATGTTCGATATTCTAAGGAAGAATAAAATTCTTTAAATCTTGGTATGAAATCTTTTTCAATGTTGGTTAGTTTAAATCGATACGAATGTAACGGAGTATTACATTTTTCACAAAACCACATGAGACCATCCTGAAGATTAGTTCCTTTTCGAACTTTTTCTATTACCAAACCAACAGTATTTGATCCACGCAGCGGAGAATGAGGAACTTTTCCAGGCAGCAAAAACATTTCGCCTTCCTTGACATGAATATCTTTTGCTTTGCCATCCTCTTGAATTCGAACGTTTATATCTCCCTCCAATTGATAAAACAATTCTTCACTTTCGTTGTAATGATAATCCTTGCGTGAATTAGGCCCACCAACTACCATAACAATAAAGTCACCTGCTTCTTTGTAAAGATTTTTATTTCCAACAGGCGGTTTAAGAAGATCTCGATTTTCATCGATCCATTTTTGAAGATTAAATGGCCCTATCATAATATTGATTTAGAATTCAGATTAAAGTTATAAAATGTTTTCCTGTTAAGTTCATACACTCTTACAGAAAGCTTCTTATGTGTATTCTTTAAAAATTTTGTTGAGCCACCTCATCATAAGAAACATCAAAGCAGAGGCCAAAGCTAAAAATAAAGTATTTATCCAAAAAAAGTCTGATTTATCTGCGTACCCATCCCACATACTGCTCAAAACTCCTGATAATTTATTTCCAATGGAAGTAGCCAAAAACCAACCTCCCATCATAAGGGCCGTAATTCTCGGTGGACTTAATTTACTCACTAACGATAGTCCCATTGGACTCAAGAAAAGTTCACCTACAGTTATCACAGCATACGACGAAATAAACCACCATGCACTTGCTTTGAATGTTCCATTTTCAGTTGCTTGAACCGCCCAGACCATTACGATACATGATAAAGCAGAAATAAATAAACCTATTGCAATCTTGGCGGGTGTTGAGGGCTCCTTTCCTCGATTTCTTAAAAAGGCGAAAAAAGCAAGTATCAAGGGGGTCAAAATTATTACCCAAAACGGATTAACAGATTGAAATAAGTTCGTATTAAACAAGAACAAATTATCTCCCTCTTTAGGTAGTTCCTCTTTAGGCATATTTTTAAAATAGGCCGGATAATTATATTCTTTCATCTTTTTATCCTTCACTCTGAATTGATTATCCATTACCACAACACTATCCTTAGCATAGGTAACTGTATCAACTAATTTTATAGAACTCATCGTTGAAACCATCGAAGCAGGGATCTCACGATCCGTGTAGCGATCCGCCCATGTATTTAATGTTGATCCATTTTGTTTAAATACCGCCCAAAAAGCAATTACCACCGAGAATATCGCCAACATGGCTGCCATCGGTTTTTTCTCTTTTTCCGGAGAGCGAACGTACAAACTTCCATAAAAGAAAATCACAGGGATGCAACCGAAAAGGAATGCATCGGTACTGTGTGAACCGACAAGGGGAGTTGGTAGAAAATAACCAATTAATCCAAAGCCGATGGCAGGAAATAATACCAAGCCAAAAATCTTCAATAAAGACAAATCATTGGGTGAGGTCGGTTTTATTACATCTACCTGCTTGATATGCTTTGTCGCCATCCAAAAAATGGATAATCCGATAAACATACCAACTCCTGCAGCCAAAAAGGCTGCTCCCCAACCCAACATATTGTATAAAGCTGCACCAAAAAAATTACAAACGAAAGCGCCAATATTAATTCCCATATAAAAAATATTGTAACCTTCGTCCTTATGCTGTTTATACTCATTGTTATTATATAAATTTCCTAGGAGTGAAGAAATATTTGGTTTAAAAAATCCATTTCCAAGAATAACCAAAAACATCGCTACATAAAGTGCCGTAATATTGTGAACCGCCATTAGGCAATATCCTGCGCCCATCATGAGCCCTCCAAGATTTATCGCAAATCGATAGCCCAAAATACGATCCGCCAGCAACCCCCCAATAAATGGAGTCAAAAATACAAAAGCAATGAACGTACCGTATAAATCAGAAGCTTCTGCCTCTGTCATCCCAAAACCATCAACCGCATCTTTCAGATAAAGGGTAAAAATACCGATCATTAAGTAATATCCAAATCTTTCCCACATTTCAGAAAGGAAAAGAAAAGGCAATGCCTTTGGATGTTTTTTAAAGTTGAACATAGCTAATAAATTATTTCCTAACGAATACCATCCATCATTTTCAATAACTTACTGGACAAAAGAAAAAGTATTACTGCTGCAACCCCGGCCATTACCACAAAAACCATAAAGAAGCTATAAAGCGAATCTACCTTAATTCCAAATAAAGATTTTTCTTTCGCTTGAGCGTTTCCGGCTAAATCATCATAAATATTTTGCTTAACCCTTGTATCCTTAATTTTATCAAATTGAACAGAGGATATAGGAAGACTTTCAATATTATTTATTTTCTCCGTATTCTCAATCGTTTTGTTGTCTTTTTTGCTTTTATCAACAAGTACTAAATTGTATTTTGTCTCTGAAGAAATTACTTTTTCAACACTTACCATTTTTTCAGGGTACAATTTACTTAGCATTCCAGCAAAATCATTCGCCATAGCGTTACTCATAAACCAAATCCCCATCAAAAGAGATCCGAGGCGAACAGGAGAAAGACGAGCAACCATAGAAAGACCAATTGGAGACAAACAAAGCTCACCCATCGTATGAACAAGATACATACTCAATAGCCAAAACATACTTGTTTTTGCAGCTCCTTCTACCCCTTGAACACCAAAGGCAATAATTAAATAACCAACCGCCAAAAGAAACAAACCGAAAGCCTGTTTTATTGGTGAAGCCGGTTCACGATTCTTCTTTCCTAAATATCCCCAAAGGATAGCAAAAATTGGAGCAAGAATAATAATTGCCAAGGGGTTTACCGATTGAAAATATGAGGCAGGCATCTCCCAACCAAAAATGGTTCGATCTGTTTGTTGATCAGCAAATAGGGTTAATGAAGCTCCTGCTTGCTCAAACGCCGACCAAAAGAAAATAACAAAAAAAGCAATGATGTAGATAACAATTATGCGATTTCTCTCAGATTTAGTTAAAGAGGGATCTGTGATAACAAAGCCCGATGCAGCAATTGAAGTTGAAAAAATGAGGGTTGATACAAAATTAAATTTTAATCCGAACATAAATCCCACCCAGAGTGCAGCATAAATAGTAATCCATAAACCCAATCTTTTAAAATCAATCGTTGTGGATGAAGATTCATTTTTAGATTCCTTAACCTCTGCTACCGGTTTCCCTCCTACTACTTCCCCGGTTGCTGAAATAATATACTTATTTTTTAATAATTCAAAAACTACAACCCCTATCACCATTCCAATTCCTGCTGCAAAAAACCCCCACTTATAATCGATTTTTTCAGCCAAAGTTCCACAAACCAGCGGAGAGAAGAATGCTCCCAAATTTATTCCCATGTAAAAAATGGAAAATGCACCATCAACTCTCTTATCTCCTGGAGCATATAGTTGGTTGACCATTGTAGAAATGTTTGGCTTAAAAAACCCATTTCCGATTATCAAACATAGTAATCCAACGTAAAAGGCAATTGGAGCCATCGATGTCCCGAGACTACTCGCACTGAAAAATAACATAAATTGGCCGATTGCCATTACAATACCGCCAATAAAAATTGATTTTCTATTCCCCCAATACCTGTCAGAAATATATCCACCGATAAGTGGCGTTAAATAAACTAATCCCGTATAATTTCCATAGAGCCCTGAAGCGAAATCAGTATCTAATAACAGCATCTTTGTCATAAATAGGAATAGAATTGCACGCATTCCATAATACGAAAATCTTTCCCACATCTCAGTTACAAATAATAGATACAACCCTTTTGGATGTCCTTTTTGAACAGAATTTTCCATAATATTTTTTAGTTTTAAACTCGAATTTACAAAAAATAAAAGAGTGGTTGGAAAAATTATGCAATTAATCCGAATAATAAAACCTTGTTAAAACAATTTGCAGGATTAAATTGTCCTTCTTCTATGAAATTATTTTTTCTAAACCTATTCATTGTGTTTCTTGGACAGGGATGCGCTCAAAATACAAAACAATCTGAGGAAATAAATACCGCATTTCCAGATTCATTGAAAATAAAAAAAACAGATGCTGAATGGAGAAAAATCCTTCCTCAAGAGGTATTTGATGTGACTCGAAAAGCAGGGACAGAATGTGCAGGGACAGATAAATTTAAAAATAATAAGGAAAAAGGAATTTATCATTGTTATTGTTGTGATCTTGAATTATTTTCAAGTGAGCATAAATTTAACTCAGGTACAGGATGGCCCAGTTATTTTCAGGTATATGATAAACGAAACATTCATATTGAAATTGATTCTTCGATCGGAATGATTCGAGAAGAGGTATCATGTTCACGCTGTGATGCTCATCTTGGACATGTTTTTAATGACGGCCCTGAACCAACTGGATTAAGATATTGTATCAATTCAGTAGCTTTGAAATTCAAAAAAAAGGATTCATGATAAAAGAAGCAACATTTGGAGCGGGCTGTTTTTGGTGTATTGAGGCGTGTTATTCTCAACTAAACGGTGTATTGGATGTATATCCGGGATATGCCGGAGGCCATAAAATAAATCCAAGTTACCAAGAAGTTTGTTCGGGTTCCACTGGCCATGCGGAGGTTGCCCAAGTCGTATTTGATGATGACAAAATTACTTATGATGAATTAGTAGAAATATTTTGGTTTGTACACGACCCTACTCAATTGAATCGACAGGGTAATGATATTGGTACTCAATATCGTTCCGTCATTTTTTATCATTCAGAATACCAAAAAGAAAGAGCACTATTTTTCATTTCTAAATTGTCATCTGAAAAAGTATGGGAGAATCCAATTGTGACTGAAGTAACCGAAATCAATAATTTTTACAGGGCTGAAAAATACCATCATAATTACCTCGCTTTAAACCCACAAAATCAATATTGCCAGGTTGTTGTTAGACCAAAAGTTGACAAATTTAAAAAAGCTTTCGAAGGAAAATTGAAAGTTTGATGTTCAACAAAACATTTGGATCAATAGCCAAGGAAATAAAATAAGGGAAAATGAAAATTAAACCGTTTTTATGTTTTCTTCTTTTACTAAACTGTTTCCAGACATTTTCAAATATAATTGTATCAACGCTACCACATCTTTCTCACAATACCTCGCGATTCGTGGTAAATCAGCTTCCTCATAATAGACTCTTGCAACATCGCCTCCACTGATGTCATCCTTAGGAGTGGGAATTTTAAAAACATGACATAAAAGCGCCAATGAAGTATAAGCCTTGTAGTCCCCAAATTTCCAAAGCTCCATCGTATCAATATGATTTATTTCCCACGGTTTTTTACCTGAAAGATTTAAAATATTCGGAATTTTTATTCCATTAATTAACATTCTTCTGCAGATATATGGAAAATCAAATTCCTTTGCGTTATGCCCACATAACAAATTACTTGGAGAGGAATAATGTTCCTCAATCATTTTCTTAAACTGAGTCAATAATGTTTCTTCATCATCATGGTCAAATGATTTGATTCGCATCATTTTATCCCCAAAAGAATTCGTACGAAGATAGCCAACAGAAATACATACTATTTTACCAAATTCAGCAAGGATCCCACCACGTTCTTGGTAAATTTCTTCATAGGTTTTAAGCTCTGTTTTTTGCGAACGCGTTTTAGACTCAAATAGATATTGTGTATCTTCATCTAGTTCCTCGTATGAATAAACTTGTGGTACCGTCTCGATATCTAAAAAAAGAATATTTTCAATTTGAACTTTATCAGGCATAATAATTGTTTTATTTCAATATACAAAAAAATTATGAGTTTTGATTTAGTTTTATCAATTTTTTGTGGTAACAAATAGTTTAAATCTCGTTTTTCATATTTCGATTTGTAATTGACAATAATTATTATGAAAAAACCATCCCTCCTATTATTTATTACTTTGTTTTTCACTCAAGCATCGATTCACTCTCAAAATGACCTAGTTAAAGAAGCATTTTTGTACCTCAATAAGGTTAGAGCCAATCCTAGTTCTTACTCTAATGAAGTAGGTGTTTCACTATCAGGAATTAAATCCCGTCATGCTTTAAAATGGAACGATACGCTTGCAAAAGTAGCTCAAGCTAAAGCAGAGGATTTAGCTAAAAACGAGTATTTTGACCATGTTGATCTGAAAGGATATGGGATGAATTACTACGTTGCAAAAGCTGGATATAAGTTACCAAAGGAGTGGTTAGATGATCCATCAGCCAACTATGTTGAATCATTAGCAGCGGGTTCTTCAGATCCCAAAGCGGCAATCATACAATTACTCAATGACAACGATGAAAAAGATCACAATAAAGCGGGACATAGAGTCCATTTATTAGGAATTGATGAGTTCTTTGGTAAAGGAGTTGATATTGGAATTGGTTGGGTAAACATACCAAATTCTGAATATACTACTTATTTAGTAGTTGTTATTGCTCGACACACTTGGTAGAGATTAATCTTAGTAAGTTTAACACCCTGATTTTATGACAAAAAAAAACGCCTCCGTTTCCGAAGGCGTTTTTCATCATTGATAAATTTATTATTTAATCACAACATGCTTAGTTGTTTTAAATCCATTTGATGATATAGCTACGACATAACTTCCTTTTGCTAGATTTTCAGTTCCAAAGGCTAAGGTTTGAGAACCAGAAGCATTGTTTAAATTCATCGTTGAAACAATTCTTCCTTGAATATCCATCAAAGAAACAACGTAATCAGCTGTTT
>VGFL01000022.1 GCA_016868915.1 Bacteroidota bacterium
GTCGCATTTAACGTAAAAAGCACCAATAACAGTATGATAATATCTTTCATAAACCCCTCTCACAAAAGTACGAATTTTAAGTAGTTATGAGCTGTGAGTTCCCAATATTATATTCTCATTGGAAGTAATTGTTCTTGTTGGACGGCTTACCTTGAATACCCACAATTCTTGAGATTTCAGAAGCGTAACTTTAAAAATAAATAATTCCAAGTTATTGCCTGTATTACATATTTACATTACTTTTGATTGTAAACTTCAAATATTTATATGAAAGCAGTCATTTTTATACCTATTTTACTAGTTCTTGTTATTTCTTCTTGCAAAAAAAGAGGATGTACTGACCCCAATGCTAATAATTATAATTCCTCTGCTGAACAGGATAATGGTACTTGTACCTATACCATCTCGGATATTGAAGGGAATACATACAATGCCAAAGAGATTGGAAATCAGATTTGGATGACTGAAAATTTAAAGGTTAAAAGGTATAGGAATGGCGATATTATCCCTCAAATCCAAGACCCTTTGCAATGGAGTGAATCAACAACTGGTGCCTGGTGCTATTATGAAAATGACACATCTAAAGGGGTATTATACAATTGGCATGCAGTAAATGATTCAAGAGGTCTCGCTCCTGTTGGGCATCATATTCCTTCTGATGCAGAATGGACAATTTTAACTGATTTTTTAGGTGGTGAAGATGCTGCCGGGACGAAAATGAAGAGCACCAGCGGTTGGGAGGAAGATGGCAATGGCACCAACAGCAGCGGTTTCTCAGGTCTTCCGGGCGGTTACCGTTACTACAATGGAACATTCACCAACATTGGCTACTACGGTTGTTGGTGGAGTTCTATGGAGGGCAGTACAACCAATGCCTGGGACCGCAGCCTGATTTGCACCATTGGCTATGTCTACAGGAACTACAACGATAAGAGGGTTGGGGTCTCTGTTCGTTGCCTCAGGGATTGAATTTACCTGCATGTCGGCAGGCAGGTTTGACAATTTGATAATTTGATTGTCGGTAGATAGGCGTATCAATATGGGGCGAAGCCCCAAAAATTTGGCTCACCCCACCATCTTCTTCACCTTGGTAATAGTATTCACTTGAATACCCACAATTCTTGAGATTTCAGAAGTGTAACTTTAAAAATAAAGTATTTTTGGTTTTTGTACATCATGAATCGGTAGTTTCCGAAGAAATTTTTATGCATTAATTAAGAATTAATAAACTCATTGTATCTTTAGCCCGTGAAATTACATACAAAAGAAATTTCAAAAAGTTATCGCGGTCGAAACGTTGTTAAAAATGTTTCTATTGAAGTTAAACAAGGTGAAATTGTAGGCCTTCTGGGCCCGAATGGGGCAGGAAAAACCACATCCTTTTACATGATAGTCGGGTTGGTTAAACCTGATCAAGGGACAGTCTTACTCGACGATTTGGATATCACAAAGTTGCCAATGTATAAAAGGGCTCAACTTGGAATTGGGTATTTACCTCAGGAAGTAAGCGTTTTTAGAAAACTATCAGTTGAGGATAATATACTGGCAATACTAGAATTGACTAAGTTAACAAAACAAGAACGGTTGATAAAATTAGAGAGTCTTCTTGAGGAATTTAGTCTAATAAACGTACGAAAAAATTTAGGAGATCGTTTATCCGGGGGAGAAAAAAGAAGAACTGAAATTGCAAGAGCTTTAGCTATAAATCCTAAGTTTGTTTTACTTGATGAGCCATTTGCCGGTGTGGACCCCATAGCAGTTGAAGATATTCAAGGGATTGTGTGGGAACTAAAAAAACGAAATATTGGAATTTTAATAACCGATCATAATGTTCAAGAAACTCTTTCAATTACCGATAGAGCGTATTTGCTTTTTGAAGGAAGCATTTTAAAGTCAGGTTCAGCCGAAGACTTGGCTGGTGATGACCAAGTAAGAAAAGTATATTTAGGCAAAAATTTTGAATTGAAAAGAAAACTTTGAAAGTTGTGAAAAATTTATGCTTTCTGCTGCTTATAATTCCATTTATTACGTCGTGTTTTTCAGAACAATCAGATGACAGTGCAAAAAAATTAAAAAATCTTGACTTTTATCAGTTCTTTAGTTTTGATCTATCCAAATATGATATTCCCGCGACGATAATGCTACCTGACGAAACCGTTGGGATTGGCACCAGTTTTATCCCAGAGGTCAAACACAATGATGATGATTTTTTATGGGAGGTAAACATTGGTCCTTCTTTCGTGTTTTTGATAGAAGATTATGGAGATTTAAAAGATCTTGTTAATCAACAAAAAGCAAAACTTACGGACCCAAAAAATTCGTTTTATTCTATTAAATTTTTAGTTAACGAGCCAGATATTTTGATTTACGAAAGAATAATAAAAGATTCTGAAGGTAAAAGACCCCCAACATATCATGCATATGCGCAGAAAAAAATAAATGGAATATATTACGAATTTAAAACTACAGATTCAGGTAATACGAAAAAAGTAATTGAGTGTTTTGAAAAATCGTTTCGATCAATAAAAGAGGTATCAAAAAAATGAATTTTACAAGGGAGAATGTACTACAAGTTTTAGGGAATATTACTGAACCCGACTTAAAGAAAGACATTGTCTCAGCAAATTTGATAGAGATTGTGGAACTATCCGAAACTTCTATTTCTCTCTCAGTATTAATTTCTAACCCAGCGCTTCACGCAAGAAAAAGAATGCAAGAAGCAATTGAATTTAATTTACACCGATTTTTTGGAGAATCTATAAAAATAAATTGTACAATTAAAGGTATGCCAACTGAGTCGCGTCAAGCCCAGAGAAAAGTATTGCCGGATGTGAAAAATATTATTGCAATTGCATCTGGCAAAGGGGGTGTCGGAAAATCTACTTTGGCAGCTAACTTGGCAGGAGGGTTATTAAAGTCAGGTTACTCTGTAGGGATAATTGATGCCGATATTTATGGGCCATCAATACCAACGATGTTTGATGTTTTAAATGAGAGGCCGACTATGGTTGAGATTGATGGTGAATCAAAAATTAATCCTATTGAATCTCACGGAATAAAACTTTTATCGATAGGATTTTTTACAGACCAAGACAATGCTGTCGTTTGGCGAGGTCCAATGGCCTCCAAAGCTTTAACGCAAATGATTACTGATGCTCACTGGGGAGAACTTGATTTTTTGTTAATTGATTTACCACCGGGAACTGGGGATATTCATCTTTCACTGTTGCAAACATTACCATTGGATGGTGTTGTTATAATTAGTACTCCTCAAGAAGTCGCTCTTGCTGATGCGAGAAGGGGTGTAAATATGTTTAAATTAGATTCTTTAAAGGTTCCCGTTATTGGGATTGTAGAAAATATGGCATGGTTCACACCAGCTGAATTACCTGAAAATAGGTACTATATTTTTGGTAGAGATGGGGCCAAAAATCTTGCAGAAGGAATGGGGGTTCCTTTTTTAGGAGCTATCCCTTTAGTTCAGAGTGTTAGAGAGGCCGGAGATGCAGGAAGACCTGCAGTTTATCAGGACAATACTCCAAGTTCACGAGCATTTTCTGAATTAGTTATTAATTTTATAAACGAATTGAATAAATTAAAAAGAGCAAAAATAAAATAAGGATTTTATGAAAACACAAGCAGAAGTTTCTCTTCTCAATAAGGTAAATTTGGCTATAGATCAACTTAGACCTTTTTTACACGCTGATGGTGGCGATATGGAATTGGTTGAAATTACCCCTGACTTTATTGTTAAGGTTCGTTTGAAAGGGGCTTGTAAAGAGTGTGCAATGAGCGCAATGACACTTAAGGCGGGTTTGGAAGACGCAATAAAAATAGCAGCGCCAGAGGTTTTGGCTGTTCAATCAATTGACGATGGGGGAGTCTAATAAGGGATCAAATTTTCCGTAAAAACTGAGTTTTAATTTTCTATTTTATCTTCTTTGAATATGATTAGAATCGGCATTAATGGTTTTGGAAGAATTGGGCGCTATGTGACACGTGTTGCATTAGATTCAAAAGATGTTGAAATTGCGATGGTTAATGATCTATCCGATATTTACACGCTCGCACATTTATTAAAATACGATAGTATACATAGAAATTTAAGATATCAGTTTAAAATTGAAAAAGATAATCTGATTTTTGAAAATGGTAAGGTAATAAAATTTATTTCATCGCCTCATCCTGGTAATATTGATTGGGAAAGTTCAAAAGTTGACTTTATCATAGAAAGTACAGGTAAATTCGTCACAAAAGAATTGGCCTCACAACATAGGATTACGAGTAATCAAAAAATTATAATCTCTGCCCCAACAATCTCTCTTGATATTCCAACAATTGTATTAGGAGTTAATGAACACATTTTGGATGGTTCCGAACGTATAATTTCAAATGCCTCTTGTACAACAAATAACGCAGCCCCAATGATAAAGGTAATGAAAGAATTGTGTACTATCGAAGGATGCTTTATTTCAACAGTTCATAGTTACACAACCGATCAGCATCTTCATGACAGTCCTCACAAAGATTTGCGAAGAGCAAGAGCCGCTGCTCAATCAATTGTTCCAACATCAACAGGAGCTGCTAAGGCAATTGTTCATGTTTTTCCTGAATTAAAAGACCGGCTCGGTGGAGGAAGTGTTCGAGTTCCCGTTGCAGATGGATCACTCACTGAGATCACGATTTTTACAGAAGATAAACTGACAATCGAACAAATAAATCAAGCAATGAAATTGGCCTCTGAATCAAGTCTAAAGGGCATATTGGCTTACACAGAGGACCCCATTGTTTCTGTTGATATACTTGGAAATAGTCACAGTTGTATATTTGATTCAAAGTTAACCAGTATTGTGGGTAAGATGATAAAAATTGTTGGCTGGTATGATAATGAAGCTGGATACTCGAATAGACTCATAGATACTGCGAAGTATCTATACCACAAAATATAAAAACGGACCTGTAAAATAGATCCGTTTATTCTTTAAGATATTAATGTTCTTCTTCTCCTTTTCCCAAAGGAACATTCTGAGGGATAAAGTCTTCTTTTGCACCTGGCTTAGAATAATCATAAGGCCATCTGTAAACTACAGGTAATTCACCAGGCCAATTTCCGTGCATATGCTCCACCGGAGCTGTCCATTCTAAAGTGTTGGAATTCCATGGATTTTGAATAGCACGAGGACCTCGGTACATACTGTAAAAGAAATTAAAAATAAATAGAATCTGTCCAAGGGCAGCAATTATAGCAAAAACAGTAACAATAACATTTAAATCCATAATCATTTCAAATGAATTTGAATCAAATTCGTTGTAAACCGAATAGTCGTAGTATCGTCTTGGGGCCCCAGCTAAACCGACAAAGTGCATCGGGAAGAAAACACCGTATGCTCCGACAATCGTAATCCAAAAGTGGGCATGGCCTAAACGAAGATTCATCATTCTTCCGTACATTTTTGGAAACCAATGATAAACACCAGCAAACATACCAAATACGGCCGACATTCCCATTACAATATGGAAGTGAGCGACAACAAAATATGTATCGTGAATGGCGATATCGAGTGCAGAATCTGCTAAAATAATTCCAGTAACACCACCTGTGATAAACGTAGAGACTAATGCAATGGCAAATAACATCGCTGGCGTAAATATCAATGAACCCTTCCAAAGAGTCGTAATGTAATTGAAGACTTTAACAGCCGAAGGTATCGCGATCAATAACGTCGTAAAGACAAAAACGCTTCCTAAAAAAGGATTCATTCCGGTGATGAACATGTGGTGACCCCAAACAATAAACGATAAGAATCCAATTGCTAAAATGGACCCAACCATAGCTTTGTATCCAAAAATTGGCTTTCTTGCATTCGTTGAAATAATTTCTGATGATAACCCGAGAGCTGGTAGTAAAACGATATAAACTTCGGGGTGTCCCAAAAACCAAAAAAGATGCTGATACAACAAGGGAGAACCTCCATGATTTGTTAACATTTCACCACCAACAATGATATCAGAAAGATAAAAACTCGTACCAGCTATTCTATCCATTGTTAACAGCAACGCAGCTGACAATAGTACAGGAAAAGATAAAACACCTAGAATAGCGGTTACAAAAAATGCCCAAATGGTTAAAGGCATTCTCAACATTGTCATACCTTTAGTTCTTAAATTGAAAACTGTAACAATATAGTTGAGAGACCCAATTAATGACCCAGCAATAAAAACCGTCATGGAAATTAACCACAAAGTCATACCGAGACCGGATCCTGAAATTGCTTGTGGTAATGCTGATAATGGTGGATAAATTGTCCAACCCGCCATGGCAGGCCCAGACTCCACGATTAAAGAGATTACCATTGTTACTGATGAAATAGCAAAAAACCAATAGGATAGCATATTCAAAAATCCAGATGCCATATCTCTTGCCCCCAATTGCAGGGGAATTAAAATATTAGAAAAGGTTCCTGATAATCCCCCAGTTAATAAAAAGAATACCATAATGGTACCGTGAATGGTCACTAACCCCAAGTACATGTCTTGACTTAAAACGCCATTAGGAGCCCATTTTTCGCCTAAAAAGAACGAAAGAGTTTCAGAGCTTTCTCCAGGCCATGCTAACTGAATTCTGAATAAAATGGATAATAACATCGCAATAATCCCCATAAAAACGGCAGTTATTAAAAACTGCTTTCCAATCATTTTATGGTCGTGACTGAAAATATATTTTGAGACGAAACCTTCTTCGTGGTGATCATGATCGTGATGTCCTTGTGTATGAGTTTCTTCTCCGTGTGCTAATGAAGCCATAATATAATTTATTTTTCTATTAAACTTTCTTTAAACTATCTTTTTTTTCTACTAAAACCGCATTAGAATCAACCTTACTTGAATCTGCTGGGTTTGGATTGGGCGATTTCGCTGGTGTTGGTGCTGGGAAATACTTATCTTTAAAAGTTTCTTTCATTTTCTTGCTTTCCCATGCCGCATACTCATTTTTTGATAAGACAACAACAGTCATTTTCATTTTGTAGTGCGCTCCCCCACAAATTTTATTACACATCAGAATAAAATTGAATTTTTCATTTTTCATTTTCACTCTCATTTCTTTTGTCGTTATATCAGGAGTAAATTTAAATCTTGTCATCACTCCCGGAACTGTATTCATTTGTGCTCTAAAATGTGGGAAAAATGCTGAATGTATCACATCCATCGCACGAAAATTAAACTCATAAAGTTGGTTAACACTCAAATACAAAGTGTCTTTTTGAATGATATCATCCCAGGCATCAAGATCTACTTTTGAATTGTGGTTTTCTTTCATTTGGTACAATAAACGGATAAGGCGTTCTTTAGCTGAAAGCTCTTTTTCCAGTTTATTTTGAGTTGAATCACTTAAAATAATTGATGAATTATTTAATTTTCTCTGAATTGCTTCAATACCATTTACCCCTTTTAACATGTTGTTAATGGCAGTATCGATCGTGTTTGAAGTAACCAATCCAAGTTCGTTGTTGTCTGTTGTCAACTTATAGTCAAATTTGCCTAATCGATTGTTCTTCCCTGCATAACGAGCGGTCCAGTCAAATTGCTTGGAATATAATTCTACTATTTTGGCATCTTTTCCGGCATGACTTGTTAATTCATTCCAGGATTGTAGGCCCAAAATTATAATAACCGCTAATACACATGCTGGGATCACTGTCCACAACAACTCAAGTTTATTATTGTGAGGGTAATAATATGCTTTTACACCTGGCTTTTTAACGTATCTGTATGAAAAATAAAACAGAAGTGCATTTGTAAAAAAGAATACAATAATAATAATTACGAAATTTAAATTAAGTAACCAATCTGTACCTTTCCCCTCAATACTTGCGGCATCACCCCGACCAGTCCACCCATATTCCAGCATTAGGTAGATAAATCCAAAGAATTGGAAAAACATAAATAGGAGTAAAAGTAAGGCATTGAAATTATTATCTCTGCTACTAACCTCGTACTCATTTTTACCCCTCAATTTAGATGAGAGTTCATAAACTCTGACTAACTGAGCAACTGCAATTGCAGCGAAGATGACAACTAATAATATGATAAATTTGTTTTCCATTGTTAAATCTTGTTTCTAATAATTATATTTCATGATGTACACTTTCATCCAAAAATGGATGGTTGACAGGCATTAGCGGTGCCTTAGATAAATTAGTTAATAAAATTCGAATAAATAAACCCGCACAAACTAGCAAAAGCCCTATTTCTAATAGTCCGATTTTTGCATTAGCACCTAATGATCCGGCTGAAATCATCAAATAAACATCTAGCCAGTGACCAATTAAAATTATTATTCCAACAAAAGTTAAAACTCCATAGTTTCTCTTTGCATCTCTTGACATTAGAATCAACATTGGAAAGGCAAAGTTTATTAGAAACATAGTAAAATATAAAGCTTTAAAATTTTCAATTCTCATCTGATAATATGTGACCTCTTCACCAATATTTGCATACCAAATCAACATAAATTGGGAGAAGAAAAGATACGACCATAAGAACGAGGTTGCAAAGGTCCATTTTCCAATGTCGTGAATGTGTGAATCATTTACTCTTTCCAAATAACCAAGCTTCTTTAAGTAAATTGTTGTTAATACGATCACTGTCATCGCTGAACACCACATTCCAGCGAAGGTATACCATCCAAATAATGTTGAAAACCAATGAACATCAATAGACATGATCCAATCCCATGCTGATGTGGAGCTAAAGACAGCAAAAAACACTAAAAAAGTTGCTCCTTTGCGATAGTTTTTAAAGTGAAGTTCGGTTCCACCAATTCTATCCTCTTCCAAAGATCTTTTTCTAAAACCATTCCAAAATATGATGTATGTGGCCAAATAAGCAATGGTGCGTATCCAAAAGAAGATTTTATTTAAGTAAGGGCTTTTTCCTTCAATTATTGGATCATAATGATGTGAAGAAGGATTTGTTGTCTCCGGGTCCATCCATGTGTAAATGTGCGCCCCGTCCATAAAAGTGATAATAAGAAGAATAACTCCTAAAAGACCCATTCCGTAAGGTAAAAATCCTGCGATTCCCTCTATAACTCTTTTCACCGAGGCATACCATCCTGTTTCTGTTGCATATTGTAACGCAAGGAAAAACAGTGCCCCCAGAGCAAGCGCAAAAAAGAAAAAAGCATTAATTAGACCATTGGTAAGTAACCTTGTCACAAAGTGATTTTCTCCCATTCCAATCACAACGCCTATGACTGCTAAAGCTGATCCAATAAGGATAAGAGCAAGCGTGATTTTATTTGCTTTATTTGGTGTACTAAATTCCATACTCATGGTTTTTGTTCTTTTCAGTTTTTAGTCATTTTATTTGATGTTGAATCTGCACCAGCATTGATTCCAGCAATTTTTCCGTCTTTAACAGAACCATAGTTTTTGTCCTGTAATTTTCTGACGTAGTGAATCAGGGTCCAAATTTCTTTTTTATCCAACATAGAACCATGGGCCCCCATTGAACCTTTACCATAGTAAATTGAATAAAACATTTGCCCATTTGAAACACCTATTCGGTCGGCATAATTAGGAACCCCATTGTAAGCTCCACTAGTCACCATAGGGCCGTTTCCATCACCTTTTTCACCATGACAATGCATACATTTAGAAGAATAAATTTCTTTTCCTTCTTTTAGGATTTTCTCAGCATTTTGCGGGGTTAAAGTAAGTGGGTTCTGAGTATCTTCTTTTGCAAGTTCATATTCATTTTGCCCTGAAAATTTAAAATCTCTCAACCCGTGTGTGATCCAAAATTCTGAACTTGGATTTCTGAAGTAAGGCAACATTAATGCAATATCCTCAGTGCTGGATCCGTAATAGGGGATCGTCCCAAGCGGAGGAGTCATCGCAGATAATTTTGTTTTTAAAGCGCTCTTTTCTTTACCTCTAACTTCACCGTAGTCAACATATGCCTCTATTGCTGGAGAACGGTACATATCAGGCATATATTCCAGTCCAGCACTGTCGCTATCAGCAACACATCCCGTAAATGTATAGCAGGAAAGTGCTAGCGATACCATTCCAATTATCTGTATTACATTAATTTTCATTTTAACTTACCTTTTCTGGTTATATTACATATTCTTTTTCTTCCAAACATTCGATACCTGTTGTTTTCAATAGGGTTTGAATTTCCTCAGAAGAATGCTTTTTATTTTCCGATAATCGTATTTCAATTACAAAGCGGTCGTCTGTTGTAGTAGGATATGGATTTTGTGCTGGCATCCCCGGTAGTGTTTTATTTCTAAGTAAATAAGTAATTGCCATTCCGTGAGCAGCGCACAATACTGTAAATTCAAAAGAAATTGGGATAAATGCCAAAATATTTTCAAGGTATGAAAAGTTTGGTTTTCCTCCGATGTTCATCGGCCAGTCAACAATCATAAAATAGCGCATTCCGATTGTGGCTAGCGTTAGACCGGTTAAGCCATACAAGAACGCCATAATGCCCAATCTTGTATTTTTGATACCAATAATTGGGTCAATTCCGTGAATAGGAAATGGAGAAAAGACTTCATTTATTTTAACTCCTTTTGAGACCAATTTTTTGGCTCCATCTTTTAAGATTTCTTCGTCTGTGTAGGTAGCAAATATTATTTTATCTGACATTTTAGTTTTTTTAAATAATTAATGCACGCTATTTGAATCAGGCGCATTTTTATAAGATTCACCAGATGATTTTAAAATAGTTTTAACCTCGTTCAATGCAAGAACCGGGAAGTATCGGGCAAATAGTAGGAAGAAGACAAAAAATAATCCAATAGTTCCAATGTAAATCCCAATATCGATATGGCTCGGGTAATGCATACTCCATGCAGCAGGAATATAATCTCTGTGAAGAGATGTAACAATAATAACATATCGTTCAAACCACATACCAATATTAACTATAATCGATATGAAGAAGGTAAATAATAAACTTCTTCTTAATTTTCTGAACCACATGAGTTGTGGAGAGATAACGTTACAGGTCATCATTGACCAATATGCCCACCAATATGGCCCGGTAGCCCTATTTAAGAATGCATATGATTCATATTCCACGCCTGAATACCACGATATAAATAACTCAGTTATATATGCAGTACCCACTATCGAGCCCGTTACCATAATCACAATATTCATATACTCGATATGTTTAGTGTGAATATAGGCCTCTAAATTCATGGCTTTTCTCATAACCAGTAAGAGCGTTTGAACCATGGCAAATCCGGAAAAAACCGCGCCGGCGACGAAATAAGGAGGGAAGATAGTTGTGTGCCAGCCCGGTATTACAGAAGTGGCAAAGTCAAACGATACAATCGAGTGAACAGAGAATACAAGTGGGGTGGCTAACCCTGCCAGAACTAATGAAACTAATTCAAAACGATTCCAATGTTTCGCTCTTCCTGACCAACCAAAAGATAAAATTGAGTACATCTTCTTAGAAACTGGTTTTTTTGCTCTATCTCGAATTGTGGCAAAATCAGGAATCAATCCAATGTACCAAAAAACCAATGAAACAGATAGATATGTTGATATCGCGAAAACGTCCCAAAGTAATGGGGAATTGAAATTTACCCACAATGAACCAAATTGATTTGGCAATGGAAGTGTCCAATATCCTACCCAAAGACGTCCCATGTGAATTAAGGGAAAGGTACCCGCCATGAATACTGCAAAAATTGTCATCGCTTCAGCAGATCGATTTATTGCCATTCTCCATTTCTGCCTAAACAAAAGTAAAACAGCTGAAATCAAGGTCCCGGCATGACCAATACCTACCCACCAAACAAAATTAGTGATATCCCATGCCCATCCAATTGTTTTATTTAATCCCCAAACACCAACACCTGTTCCTAAAAGATACATAATACATCCAACCCCATACGTTCCAATTATTAAGGCAATTCCAAATAAAATATACCACATCCTAGGAGCCTTATCTTCTATTGGACGACAAACATCTTCAGTAACATCGTGATACGTTTTATGTCCTAGAATGAGGGGTTCTCTTATTGCTGCTTCTTTTTGCATTTTCTATCGTTTTATCAATTAATGATGCCCTTTATTTGTCTCATTTTTGTCTTCACCATGTTTGGCTCCATGACCACTTGTCTTCTGAAGTGTAGAAAGCAAATCATTTTTTTCGTTTCTGACTTTTACCTTGTACCATACATTTGGCTTAACTCCAACTTCCTCAAGTGCTTGGTAAGATCGTTTTTCAGAAGAGCTTTTTCTGATGACTGATTTCACATCATTCCAATCCCCAACAATAATTGCATTTGTTGGACAAGCATCAGCACAGGCGGATGAAAATTCCCCATCTTTAACAGGTCTACCATCTTTTTTCGCAACGAGCTTACTTGCTTGTATGCGTTGTACACAAAATGAGCATTTTTCCATTACTCCCCTTGTTCGAACCGTAACATCCGGATTAAGAACCATTCTTCCTAAATCATCTTGAGCGGGGTTGAATTCTGTAAATTTCTTGTAAGAAGGATAATTAAACCAGTTGAATCTTCTGACCTTATAAGGGCAATTGTTTGCACAATATCTAGTGCCTATACATCTGTTGTATGTCATTTGGTTAAGCCCTTCATTACTGTGAGTTGTGGCAGCCACCGGACAAACAGTTTCACATGGGGCATGATTGCAATGGTGACACATCATTGGCATGTGTATGACTTTTGGATTAAGTGCTGCAATTTCTGCTTCATCATAGCTGAAAGTATCTCCATCTTTGCGCGTCCCAACAGTTGCTTCTTCCTCTGAGGCAAAATATCTATCAATGCGTAACCAATGCATTTCACGGCCTCGCCTTACTTCATCTTTACCAACAACTGGAACATTATTTTCTACTTGACAAGCGACTAAACACGAATTACAACCAATACAAGAGGACAAATCAACAGTCATTCCCCATCTATGTCCAATATGTTCTACGGGATGCTTGTCCCACAAGTCGAATTCACTAACAGGTTTCTCAACATGATTTCCGTGCTCGTCTAATTTTTGAAGCATATGAGCAGGATTGTATGTTTCTTTATCTTTTGTCTTGTATATATCTAAAGTCGTTTCACGAACAATTGAGTGGCGACCCATAACGGTGTGATGGATTTGAGTCGCGGCAATACTGTATATTTCTCCTGTAGATTCAATTTTACCTGCGTTGGAGTATTCTAACAATTCATTCGCAGTGGAGATAAATGCAAATACATTTGCTCCAATAGCCTTTGGATTACCCTTTTCATCTGAAATATGGCCCCCATATTCCTTGGTTTGGAAAGCCGCGTTTCCAATTTTTTCGCCGTTTCCACCACGGCCGTATCCCAATGCGACGCCAACTGTTCCTAACGCTTGTCCTGGTAATGGATATACAGGCAAACTAACGGTAACACCATTAACTGTTAATTTTGCTAATGACAAGCCATTTTCTTGATCGTATGTTTTAATAAACTTGTAGGAATCCATTTCTGAGGGATTCATGGTAATATAATTATCCCAAGTTACCTTAGTAACTGCATCAGGTAATTCTTGTAACCACGGATTGGCCGCGTGTGCCCCTGTACCAATACCATTTTTTTGATACAGAACAACCTCTAAGCCAGTAGTCTTAGTAATCGCAGGGATTGAAACTTCTTTAAACGACATACTTGTTGAGCCAGAAGTTTCTGCTTTAACTTCAACTTTAATTTCTTCTTTACTTAAATTTTCCTTGGTATTTTTTGTAAGGGGTGCTTGTCCGTCTGAAGAAACGTATTGTGCTGCAGAGGAACTATCAATACAACTGTTGTGTACAGCCATATTCCAATTAGTGCGAAAGTCAGCATCTTCTCCTTTGATTAACGATTCTTTCCAATTGGCTTGAATATAATCAAAAGCTAATGTTGAACTTTTTCCTCCGCGCTTACCCTCACCCGACCAAACAATCAAATTCTCAAGAAGCGATGAGGTATCAAATAGAGGCCGAATAGTTGGTTGAGCTAAAGCATAATGGCCCTCAATAGGGTTATAATCTAACCATGATTCCAGTGCATGGCTCTCAGCACAAATAATCTTACACTTGGAGGCGGTTTCATCTAAATGCGATGAAATACAAATTGTATTTTTTAATTTAGTAAGAGCATCGCCAAACTGTTTTCCATTAGGTAAAGTATACACGGGATTAGTTCCCGCAATTATTAATGTATCTATGCCTTTACCTGAAATTACATTTTTAACGAGAGAAGAAATTTTAACATCATCACCATTAAATAAGTTTACTGGTTTGGATAAATCAATAGTGACGCCGTATGAACCAATTAAATTGTTCAGTTTATTTGCTAATAGCTGAATGGATTTATTATTAGATCCCGCTATTACGATAGATTCTTTTTGGCTAGCTTTTAAAGAAACGATTGCTTCATCAGCAATAGATTGAACTTGTTTTGATAGTGAAACAGGTTGGGATACACTCCCTCCAAAAGCTTTTATCATGTATGCAAGGACATTTGCCTCCTCAGACGGTTTGATCATCCCCCTGCCATCGGCATTTGTACCTGAAATCGACATAACCGACTCAAACTGATAGTGCTTGGACATCCATGCATTGTCAGGATTTCTATTCAACCCGTATTGTGTTTGATAAACATTTGATAATAGCCAAGTGCCCAGAAAGTCAGCTCCAACAGAAACAATAGTTTTTGCCTTCCCAAAATCGTATGAAGGAATAATGGCCTGTCCAAAATTATCGAGATTTGCCGCCCGAATTCCTCGATAAGATACAGCGTCGTATTGGATATGCTCGAATTTCCCCTCTCCTAATTTTAGCGATAAAGACGAAATAGCTTTTTGAATAGATGGACTAATGATTGTTCCTGTAAGTAATATTGTTTTAGATGAAGAAGTTAATACTTTTTCAACTTGTGAATCGATTGCTGACCAGGTTGTTGGCGTTTTTAAACTTTGCGGTTTTTTTAATCTCATACCATCATAAAGCCCAAGAACGGATGCAATAATTTGTGGATTTGTCCCCCCTTTGGTAAAACCAAAATCTTTATTCCCTTTTATGAATATCGGACGACCTTCTCTTGTTTTAATAAGGATACTTGCGTAAGAGTTCCCATCATAATAAGTTGACGCATACCAAGTTGGTACACCCGGGGTGACATTTTCGGGCTTATTTACATAGGGAACTGCTTTGGTCACTGGAGCCTCACACGCTGCAACGGTAGCTGCTGCAACAGAAAACCCTAAGAATTTGAGAAAATCTCTTCGGGCTGTTGATTTTTCAGCTAATTTATCATCAGATAAAAACTCTTCTACTGAAATTTCAGAGGGGAATTCCTGATCTCTTGATCTTATGAACTGAGGTGTTTCTTTGAGCTCCTCTAGTCCTTTCCAATATTTTTTGGTCATATTCATTATTTGTTTACAGAAATACTGAACTTTTTTAATAATGGCACTTTGCACACTCCCAACCACCAAGCTCACTAACACTAACCTTATTATCTTTCAGATATTTCTTATAAAGAGATTTATCATTATTTAATAATCTCCTGTGAATTTCATTGTAATAACCATCTTTTTTGTCTGCAAGAGGGCCTTTAGAAATCTCTTTTTTATCATGACACTCGATACACCACCCCATTGTTAATGTTGGTTTAGTTAATTTGATATTTCCTTCTATTGCGTTTAATTCAGAAATAGTCTGAACTTTTACTGCATCTTTCGTTTTAGTCATATCTCCATGACACTGTTTACAATCCACCCCGCCAACGACCACGTGTTGAGAGTGGTTGAAATAAACATGGTCGGGCAAAACGTGAACTTTATTCCAAACAATAGGTTTAGAGACATTTTTATATTCACCATTTATAAATCCGGCGGCAGCATAAATTTTGTCAATTTCGGCTTTGAACGGTTTACCCTCCCCGTTGATTTGTTTGTGACAATTCATACAAACATTAACAGTAGGGATTCCCGCAGATTTTGATTTTGTTACCGAACTGTGACAGTATTTACAATCGATCCCATTTACACCAGCATGGGCACTGTGAGGAAATTTAATTGGTTGGGAGGGTTGATATGCCTCTGTAACACCAATTGTAGAAAGCCCTTGAAAAAAAGAAACTAAGATTGAAATAAGTAAAACTAATGATGCTAACCCCACTTGAAGCCTGTACTTCCAGGCAAAAGATTTGAATTCTGATAAATACGTTTCAAATTCTTTTACGGACTGACCTTCTTTCTCTCGTACAGCATTATTTAATTGTCTTCTAACACCCCCAACTGCCAGTATTATAGTTATAAATATACCGCCAAGTAATACCCACATCCATATACCGATACCTGAGGCATCAGATGATGTTTCGGAGGGCTGATCATTTTGAGGGGTTCCAGCTGGGACAACAGCGCTCTGTTCAGGTTGAGCATCAACATAATCTAAAATCCCGTCAATCTCTTCCTTTTTCAATTCGGGAAAAGCAGACATGGCGGTGGGTTTAACAGTTGACACTTGAGCAGCATAAGGGTCAATTGCTGCAGCATTTTGCCAATTGTTTACCCAAGTATAAATGGATCCTTCTTTTGCCCCCCCTGTAGACCACTTATCTCGGACTTTGTATAATTTCGGACCTGTTCCATCCTTGTGCGGATGGTGACAGCTAGCACATTTTGCCTTGAAAAGCCCCGCACCATCTACTTTAGCTTTTTTATTTGCTGAATCTTGAGCATGTGTTGTGAAAGAAATAAATATAGCTATCGTTAAGGCAATTAAGCTATTTTTATAAAAATTTAGTTTTTTAAGCATCTGATTTATAGATAATTTCTCCAAATTCATTATTGTTTCGCTTAATTTGAACCCTTTTAACAGGGTTAATATTTGAGTACAAAATTAGGTCTTTGTTATCATTTCTTGACAATTTCATGACAATTTTCAAGTTTTTTTTTACAATTTAAAATCATTCTAAATAAGAATCAAAAATAGTATTTCTTAAAGACAATATGTTTTGGAAAATTTTATTAATATCTTTGTAAAAAATTGTATCAGAATGAAAAGTATAGTTTTATTTTCACTTTTCTTTTGTCTTGCATTTAATGCTTCAAGTCAGGGCAGAGTAATTGCAGACGGAAGAATTTTGGGATTAGTAGGGGGAAAGTCCGGAGGTTCTTACATGGGTTTCCGATTACATATTTCTTTTGACGCTGAAAAGTCTGTGGTTGAGAGTGATAGAAAAAAATTTATATCCCAATTTCCTGGGGTCGATACTTATTTTGCGTATCGTACGCCATATTTTTATTTAGATGCTGGTGATTTTAGAACAAAGGCGGAGGCGGATGAATTACATAAAAAATTAATAAGACAGTATCCACTCTCTACTGTTGTAAGACAAGCGATTAATTTACCACGAATTGATTGATATAAAATGACGTTGTCAACTCATTGAAATGTCTCGGAAAAAGAAAAAACCACACAATTCAGAAACTAATTTCATTACATCTAAAATACCCTTCGAAAAATTACTATTTAAGCTTTTTTCAAACCATCCAAATAAGATTCTTTCTCACAAACAAATTTGTCACCATCTAAAAATAAAAGAAGGGGCTCATCGTAAAATTCTTTTTGATAAACTTCTTGAATTTACTCAAAATGGGATTGTAAAACGAACCGGCCACTCAGAATTTAGTTTAACGAAAAAAGAAAATAGAGTAATCGGTTCTCTTAGTATAGCTAATAGTGGCGTTGGGTTTGTTTCTGTTTCTTCAGAAGAGAAAGATGTCTTTATTTCCCCACACAACATGGGAAATGCTATGGATGGCGATCAAGTAGAGGTGCGATTTCTAAAATCAAGTGGAAAAAGAGTTGAAGGAGAGATTACGCTCGTCACTGAACGAGATAAAACCCATGTTGTAGGGCATGTAAGGTTTAATACAAAGCAGCCAAGATTAATACCCGACAATCCTAAATTAGGAAGTGAGATATTGATAGGGGAAGAATTTTTGTTTGGAGCGAAGCACGGAGATCGAGTAGTTGCTAAAATAGTTGGGTGGCCAGAATACGGAAAATTGTGGGGGGAGGTTGTTGAACTCCTTTCCGGAAAATCAGAACATGATTCAGAAATGCTTTCAATTTTATGTTACAACGGCATTCCATTCGAGTTCCCAAAAGAAGTTGTTGAGTCAGCTCAAAATATTGATGCTAAAATCAAAAAAGAAGAACTTAAAAATAGACGAGACTTTAAAGATGTATTAACATTTACAATTGATCCCAACGATGCGAAAGATTTTGATGATGCTTTATCTTATCATATTCTTGATAATGGAAATATCGAAGTGGGAATTCACATTGCTGATGTTGGTCATTACGTTCAGCCCGGAAGTCCTCTAGACAAGGAAGCCCAAAAAAGAGGAAATTCGGTTTATCTCGCAGATCGCGTGATCCCAATGCTGCCTGAAGAACTTTCAAATGTTGTTTGTTCCTTGCGACCAAATGAGGATAAATATTGTTTTTCTGTCGTTTTAGAATTTAATAATTCTTTCGAAATTGTTAATGAATGGTTTGGTAAAACAAGGATTCATTCTGACCATAGATTTACGTATGAAGAAGTACAAGAAATACTTGAAAATAAACAGGGAAAGTATAGTGAAGAGTTATTAAGTCTTGATTTGATTGCAAAAAAATACCGATCCAAAAGAATGTTAAAGGGGGCTCTTGAAATTGAATCAGAAGAGGTTCGTTTTCGTTTTGATGAAATCGGAAATCCGAATCAAATAACTATTAAATCGTCAAAAGACTCACACAAATTAATTGAGGAGTTTATGTTGCTTGCCAATAAAAAAGTTGCGGAGTTCATTGGAAAACCAAGAAAAAATCACAATGTACCATTTTCTGTATATCGAATACATGATTTACCAGATCCAGCTAAAATTGATCAACTAAAAGTTTTTCTCGACAAATTTCACCTAACATTAAATTCTTTTGAGCCAAAGTATATTGCCAAAAATCTGAATTTACTATTTAAAAAAATTAAAGGAAGTGCTGAGTCGGGATTTATTCAGTCGCTGGCAATTCGAACAATGGCTAAAGCAGTTTATGATGTGGAGAATATTGGGCACTATGGCTTATCTTTTGAATACTACAGCCATTTTACCTCGCCGATTAGAAGATATGCTGATTTATTGATTCATCGAATTTTAGTTGAGGAACTGACAACAAAAAAACACATAATGTCTAAAGAAAAATTACAAGGTATTTGTAAACACATTTCTAAAACTGAGCGAAAAGCTACAGAGGCAGAAAGAGAATCATCAAAATATTTTCAAACTTTATTTGTGTCAGAGCAGATTGGAGAAACATTTAGTGGTGTTGTAACCGGAATTGCTGAGCATGGTTTATTTGTGAGGATGAATGAGAATCTGTGCGAAGGGATGGTGCCTCTTCAAGATATCCCAGGTGATCGGTTTTATTTTGATCAAAATGCTTTTAGAATAATCGGTGCCCGAACTAAAAAAGAGTATAATTTTGGAGATGCCGTAACGGTTCGAATTGTAGAGGTGAAACCGAAGAAACGCCAAATTGATTTGGAACTTTTATAAGAAATAATTTATGTTAGGAAAGAGAAAAAAAGAAGTCCAAGTGAGAGACCACGAATTCGAATTTCTAACCACTATTGTGCGTGATTACCCCGCAAAAGTAATTTTGGCATGGGCAAAGTCTATCGATGGAGAGGGTAAATTTACCCTTTGGCTCAGTGAAAATGGTTATCCAGAACTTGCAATGGGAACCTATGCTATTTATCTCAAGGATGAGGCGCGGACATGGCTTATGAAAAATGGATTTCCGCATCTAATGGCTATGATTAATGCTGCTGAGGGGAACAAAAAAGCTCAGGCTTGGTTGATGGCAAACAAATTAGAGCTATATTTTCATTTAGCAATGGCAATTGAGGATGAAAAATTAAGCTGGAAGTGGATTCAAATGAACTGTGGAATAGAATTATTTATTCTTGCAAAGTCAATCAAAAAAATCAAGGATCAAATAGAAGAAAATCACAATGATATTCATTCCTACGGAAAGGATTATTAAATTTTGATATATCACGACAAGAAATCGTAGAATAAATAATTATTCATAATTTATCGAATGAAACAACATTTCACCTTTTTTACCGTCTATGTTAGAGAATGAGGAACTTTAAATTATTATTAGGGGCACTATTTTTAATGATTAGCTTTCATTATGAATGTCAGCTTGTTACAAGCGGATCAATGTCACCATTAAATCTAGTTCAAAATATTTTACTGGGTCCTGGCGTGACTGTCTCTAATATTACATTCAATGGAAGTCCATCTGCTATTGGATCTTTTATCGCAACCGGAACTAATCTTGGAATAGATCAGGGAATTGTAATGACTACAGGAACCATTTTAAATACTGGTTCAGGTCCTCAGGGACCAAACAATCAGGCAAATGCTGGGGTCGATAATAACGCAGGAGGATCAGCGCTTTTATCCAACCTAATCAATGGCACTCAAACGTATAATGCAGCAATTTTAGAATTTGATTTTGTTCCATATTCAGATACCGTTAAATTTAAATATGTTTTTGGCTCCGATGAATATCCTGAATTTGCGCCCCCAAATAGTTCTGGTTTCAATGATGTTTTCGGATTTTTTATATCTGGTCCTGGAATAAATGGATTCCAAAATATAGCAAAGTTACCAAATAATGGAGGTATTGTTTCCATAAATAATGTGAATGCAATTACCAATTCTTCTTTTTACAATTTCAATGGTGACGGGAATAGTGCCCCATACAATTCTAATACCTCGTACATACAATATGATGGGTTTACAGACGTCCTAGAGGCTGTGTCTCAAGTTCAATGTGGCGAAACATATCATTTAGTCTTAGCCGTAGCGGATGTAGGGGATGGTCAGTGGGATTCAGGGATATTTTTGGAAGCAAATAGCCTTACTTCTCAAACGCCAATATTGATTAACTACTCTATCTCTGACACTTTATTTACCTCTCCGTCTATATTGGCCGAAGGTTGTGTTTCAGCAACGGTAACTCTTACGAGAGAAGATAATTTAAATACATCGATAACTATTCCGATTATTGTTAGCGGCACTGCAGCCAATAATTTGGACTATTCAGGGGTTCCTACCTCTGTTACTTTTTCACCCGGAGAAACTGAAATTTCATTCGACATAACAACGATATATGATGCTCAAAATGAAAGTCAAGAAAATATTATTCTATCATTTTTAATGACTGACCCCTGTGGAAATATAACACCCTTTGAGGTTAATCTTTTTATTCAAGATGTTCAACCAATTTCAGTTTCAATAAATAATCCAACAATTCTTTGCCCAGGAGACAACGTTCTTTTAACTGCTACTGTTACTGGAGGGCTTACTCCTTACAGTTATAATTGGAGTAATGGTCAAAATACGAATTCTATTAGTATATCTCCGCAAGCATCAAGTATTTATTCTGTTGTCGTAACAGGACAATGTACTAACAGTTCGGCAAGTGATACAGTTGTTGTTAATGTACCTACTTTCCAACCTCTGCAAATCAATACGTCCGATGATATTACTTCAATATGCCCGTATGTCCAAGAAGTTTTATATGTAAGTGCCACAGGTGGATCAGGAAATTATAGTTTCACATGGAATTCAGGAGGAAATTTAATTTCAACCGCTGATTCCCTAATTGCAACACCAATGTCTTCTGTATCGTATTATGTCACGGTGTCGGATGATTGTGGTCTAAGTGTAACGGATACAATTAACTACACTATTCTTAGTCCGCCACTAACAACAACCATTGATAATATTCCTGAAATCTGTCCAGGAGATAGCGCATTTATATCAGTGAGTGCAAGCGGTGGTTACGGAAACTATTACTACTCATGGTTGAATACCGGTGATACAGTTCCAGGAATTTGGGTTACACCTTTTCAAACAACCTATTATTTAGTTGAGGTATCTGACGATTGTCAGACATATTCTGTTCAGGCTTTTCCACAGGTAACAGTAGTAAAACCAAATGCAGACTTCACTATTCTGAGCTCAAATATAACAGAAGGACTTCCAATATCTTTTCTTAACTTAACGACAAATGGGTATGTTTATGATTGGTTTTTCGGCGATGGAGCATCTTCCATGTTAATGCATCCAACACATGTATTTGATTCAACGGGAGTATACTTTGTTACTTTAATTGCTGAAGATGCTAAAGGATGTGTTGACAGCATAACTAAACCAATTTTTATCCAAAAAGAAATCTATGTATACATCCCAAATTCATTCACGCCGAATAGTAATCGTATCAACGATTATTTTTCGGGAAATTTTATTGGGATAAAATCTATTGAAATATATATATTTAACCGTTGGGGGGAACAAATATTTGACTCAAAAGATTTGAATTTTCAGTGGGATGGAACATATAAAGGGTTGGATGTGATGGAAGGGACATACACATGGTATTTAAAATTCAAAATAGGTAGCGGAAATACGAATGTGTTAACAGGTCACGTAAATGTTTTGAGATAAATAGTTGAATAATGCAGTGTGATTTTGTCGTGGATATTGGAAATTCAAATTTTAAGGTAGCATCCCTACAAAAAAATAAAATCATTCAGACGTATCGATTTGAGCACAACAAACTAGATGAATTAATCCAACTCATCAAAAACACAAACATAGTTTTTGCCAATGTAGCCGGAAAAGAATACCAAGAAATATTTCAAGAAAATTGTAAAATTATTTTTGTAGTTGATAATAAGATAAAATTCCCTTTTGTCTCTGAATATAAAACAAAGGAAAGTTGGGGGATGGATAGGGCTGGTAACATTGCCGCGGCAATAGAAAAATTTCCAAACGAAAATGTGTTAGTTGTTGATATTGGAACATGTATAAAATTTGATTTCATAGACCAAAAAAACTCTTATAAAGGTGGCCTAATAAGTCCAGGTATTCGATTAAGATTTGAGTCTCTTAAATTAAGTACTGCAAACCTTCCTCTTTTACATCCTTGTTCAAATTATGATTTCATAGGAAAATCAACGAAGGAAAGTATCACAAATGGCGTAGTGTATGGTTGCTATTCAGAAATTCTTGGAATTATGAATCAATACGAGTCAAAATTTAAAAATTTAAAGATTATTATTACTGGAGGCGACGCTTTTTATTTTGATTTCACAGAGAAAAGTAACATCTTTGCAGACGATATTTTAACCCTAAGAGGGTTACATCAATTGTATCTGTTCAATGTGGAGTAAGTTATTTATTGTCTTTTTTTTATTAATTGGAACTCAAGATTTAATCGGACAAGCTCTAACTACTTCTCCCTTGTCCTATTACGGTATCGGAGAATCATCAAAAGAGAGCAATCCAATTTTTCAAGCTATGGGATTTACGGCAACGGCAATGGCCGACTCGAACTACATCAATTACAATAATCCAGCAACGTACTCATCTTTTGGTAGCGGTTATACGCTTTTATCAACAGGAATTCATGGAAGAATATCTCAATTTTCTGAGAATAATGAACAAAAAATCAACGGATTTGGTAATCTAAATCACATAATTATTGGATTGAAATTGACAAAATTTTTGGCTACATCATTTGGATTTCGTCCCTATTCCTTCAGAGGGTACCAGTTTAATCAAAAAATTTATACAGGGATAGACTCAATAAACAATGAATACAAAGGTTCGGGTACTTCCCAAGTTGTTTTTCTGGGTGCTGGGATTAAATGTTTAAATTTAAAAGCCTCGAAATTATCAATTGGTCTCAATGTAGGGTATTTATTTGGCACATTATCTAATGATCGGATAAGCAGATTAATTTCATCAAATTCATTGCCTGGTGGAATAGAAAAAAAAAGAACTTCGCTTTCATCTTTTAATTATGATTTTGGTATCCACTTCAGTCAAAAAATTTCTAAGGGACATTCAATTGAATTTGGATTCGCCTTTGAGCCAAAACAAAAGCTTCAAGCCAATTATTCCGAGGGACTTTATTATTCATTAAATATTTTTAATGAAGGTATTTATGATACTGTTTTCTTTGAACAAGAGGCAGGTGTCATTTTAGTTCCAACAACAATAAACATTGGTGGCGTATATACATTCAATTACAAAAGCGCGGTTAAAAACAACAGAAAACTAAATTCCCAAATTAAGTTTACATCAAGTTACTCACGCAAAGATTATTCAACCTATAAAGAAAGTTTTGAGGGTTTTTCAATGACTAATTACCTTGGGTTAAATGAGCGAATAGGAATCGGATTTCAATGGATTCCAGAGAGAAATTATTTTGAAAACAATACACTAACTAAATGGTATCAGCGCATCTTTTATCGTACTGGCTTTTTTTCTGAAAAAATGAGTTTTATTAATTCTTCAGATCAAATTCAACACTTTGGCATTACCTTTGGACTTGGTATACCTATATTTGCCCAGCAGTCTCTTTCATCTTTAAATTTTGGAATAAATTTGGGAAGTATTAGTAAAAATAGTGAAAATGCTTTGAGTGAAAATTACGTAGCCATGAACTTCGGGGTTATTTTATCTCCATCAATTTTTGATAAGTGGTTTAGAAAAAGAAAATTAGATTAATTTAAAAAATATGAAACAGAGTTTAATTTTTTGTTTTATCGTGTTGTCGATAAGTATTTTTGGTCAAACATCAAATTGTTTGTCCAACGGAGATGGGAAAAAACCAATTTATGACGCACAAAAAGCTAAGAAGGCAGCCCTGACGATGGACTCAATAAATGATTCTAAAGGAGCGATTTCAGAATATAAAAGAGAATTAGAATTTAGACTGAAAGCGGAAAAAATTTGTCCAGATTTTGATTTAAAAAATTATCGTCAAATTCAACGTGTTATTACAGATTTAATGAAGCGTGATACATCGAATATAAAATTTTATTTCGATACACTAAATGCTATGTTGGAAAGAATGGATGCTAAATCAATTAATGATGTAAAAAATAATATAAGAGCAGCAAATTATTTGAAAGGGACTAATCCCAATCGTGATAAGGCAGATATTTTTTATCAAAAAGCTCTCAATGAAACAAGTACAAAATTGGATGACGAATTGGTACAGAATTACTATTTGAATATTTACAATATTTATAATGATGCCTCAGAGGATAATAAATCTGCACTAAAAGAACGTATGATTATAGAATATTTTTCTCTTTCTAAACTTTGTGTAGATAAGGCCCTAAGAGAGGGAACGCAAACATATCTTACTACCATATTAAATTTAATTTTAAAATCATGCGAAGATATTTTGCCAGAGATTTCAGTTTTTTTAAATAAACTTCCTTCAAATAAAGATCAAAAGTTAATTACAGTAAATAATTTAATCAGTATTCTAGAGGATAAAGACTGTACATCGTCTAATGAATATGTTATATTAATTGACACCTTATTAAATATAGATCGTTCGTATAAATCTCTTTTGGTTAAAGCCAAATTATTATCATTTAAAGGGAATACAACAGATGCAGTGAACTTGTTCAAAGAAGCCCGGGGTATGGCTAAAAATGATGCAGAGAAAAAAACAATTGAGGATGAAATTTCAAAAGTTCAAGAGAGAATTGCTGCTCAAGAGTACAACAAAGTGCTCAATTTATTTAATGGAGGGAGCTACAAATCTGCTTACAACGCCGCAATGGGGGTTTCAGGGAAATACAAGGGAGAGGCTTTAAAAATTGCAGGACAGTGTGTTGGCCAGCTAGCAAATGGTTGTGGGTCTTCAACTTTTGAGAGAAAATGTAATTATTATCACGCAGTAAATTTGCTTCAACAAGCCCAAAATGCAGGGGCAAATGTAGGTGGATTGATTGGGGCATATCGCGCTCAATGTCCGACCGCTGACGAAAAATTTGACGCGGGCAACCCTAGTTCTCAATCTTTAAGTTGCTGGGGTGTTTCAGTACAAGTTAAATAATAGGAGTTATCTGTCTTTAATTCTAGTTTGGGGAATTTTTTCCTCTTGTGTAAATGATCTTGAAGAAATTCAAAAAGTAACTTATGACGAAAAAGCCCCAAATGAGGTAATTCAGGATTTGGATGTAATCTATCTTGATTCGGGGGTTGCTAAAATTCAAGTAATTTCAAAAATTACAGAAATTCAGCGCTCACCAGAGTCTATAACCAAACTTAAAGATAAAATCTTGGTAAATTTCTACTCTAACAAAGGAGAAATTGTTTCAACATTAACCGCGTTGTATGGTGAAATTAATTTTTCGAAAGGTGAAATGTTTGTGCAAGATTCCGTTAAACTATTCAATCTTAAAAAAAAACAATCACTTGAAACAGAACGGTTGCATTGGAGAAAAAAGGATAGCTTAATTTATACCAATGATAAAGTAACGATCCGAACTCCTGAGGCAATTCTTTATGGAACAGGAATTAAAACAAAGCAAGATTTCAGTTACTACCAATTTCTAAAACCAAAAGGGAAAATAAATTTAAAAAAAGCAAATATTAAAGTGGATGATTAGTATTTTAAGTGTACAAATCCATGTAATTTAATATCTTCTCCACCTAAAAGTGTGGCTT
Organism: Bacteroidota bacterium; assembly: GCA_016868915.1. GTDB lineage: Bacteria > Bacteroidota > Bacteroidia > Flavobacteriales_D > Crocinitomicaceae > UBA952. Next base: position 26,613 of record VGFL01000022.1, read on the forward strand.
TTATTCGGTAAAAATATACACCCTCATCCACCAAAGTGCCTTCCTGGGTTTTTCCATCCCAATAGCCTGCTGGATCTGAATATTCATAAATGGTATTACCCCACCGGTTGGTTATGACACAGTTGAAATCTTCTAGCCCACTGTAATTAACATAAAAAGTGTTATTTCCGACTTGTGAGGAGAGCACTACAATATTTGGTGCCGTAATTTCGCATACATAATTTCCAATAGTTGCAGTATCCGAATACGTGTAGCAAACATTACTTATGGTAGCTATGTAGTTTCCGGGTTGATTTATGATTCGAATTGAATCCGTACTGCCGTTTTCCCAAATTAAGTAAAAAGGAGGATTGTAGCCCGTTTGCAGAGGGCCAGAATTGACAGTCAGCGGGTTTAATTCAAAATTTGCATTCGTACAAATTACGGTATCCAACACTTGCACATAAATGTAAGGGGGAAATTCAATCGTTGCAGTATCGGTATAGTTACATTGATTATCTGTAAAAAGAACCTCGTAAATACCCGGGGTGGAGGTGCTAATAATGGGGTTATTTATTAAACTATTTGAAAAAGTAATTGCTGTATCTAAAGCAGACCAAACCCCTCCAGCATAGGCAGATGTACCAGAAACTTGAAATGTTTGATTACATGCAATCGTGTCATCAAAAATAGCAGCAAGAGGCAATACAACCAACGAAACAGTTGTATCATAAGCGCAACCATAATTATCTATGATGTTGAAGGTGTAATAGGCGGTACCTACCTGATTTGGCTGAACAACAATTGAAGTGTCATTTTGGCCTGAAATAATTGTTGGGCTATAAGTCCACCAACTTGTATCTGCTTGGGTTTGGTAACTTCCAAGACCTGGGAAGAAAGAGGCATCAAAGTAAAGACCCCATTCGAAAATATATCCATCGTCTACTCCTAAATTATCCTGAACATGAATAGTCCATGTCCCGTTTACAGGACAACCCGTAAAGTTATTAAATGCCGTTTCTGGTTGATAGGTATCGCTTGGATCAATTGAGTTTCCTGCAGATAACGGTGGTTGGAACGGAACAGGAACAGTATTATTTAAGTTTTGTGTCATCGACCCATTTATGGTGTTATACAAGGAACTGAAGCAATATTCCCAACCAATTCCAGGGCCACCGCCACCGACGTCATCAATTGGATGTCCCAAGTACGTACCTCCCCCGCTGTTTCCTCCAGGAATTTGTCCTGGGCCGTATGAATTTACAAGAGGAACAATTTGACCGGTTGGACATTCTAACCAAATTTCCAAGTCGCCAAGGTAAGAATGCTCCATCGTGATACATACTTGATTTAAATCTTGGTTATTCGTAATAACAGCATCGTCAGGAAATCCTGCTATCTCAATGGGTGCAGTATACTCTTGCCCCGATCCATCCGGCAAATAGGTTAGACCAGCAAAATTACCCCCTAACTCGAATGTTCCACTAGGAATATCAAACCCGACAGTATCTTGATCAGTAACTCCACCATTTAACATAGTGCTCAATCCAAGACAGACAGAATCTTCAAGAGCCCCTGTGCCTGAAAAACTGGGTAAAAGTGATACCCGAACCTTGCACCGTACACGTTCGCTCAAAGGGAATTGATCGGTTGCCTTAACATCAATTAAATAACCCGATCGTGCTGGAGGGGTAAACCAAATGGAATCATTCTGGGGATAGGTCTGTCCGTCTGTGACGTACCAATCAAAATCAATGTTAGTATTTACATTCTGAGAATATCCATAGCCAGTTACTTCCTCTGAGTAAGGAAATACAGGTTTTGCAACAAAGAGAATACTGTCTCCAAAACACACATCAACAAAACCAGTGTCTATTGGATTAATGGCATTTGGCCCTTGACCATTTATGTATGCTTCAATATGTGGTTCAAAAGGTTGATACTGATTCCCACATTGAACATTGGCAAGCCAACCAGCACCTTCATTTGTTCCATTGGAAACAAATACTACAGTCAAACATCCCGAGGGATTATCCCATGACGCTTGATAAGCAAATCCATTGGGGTCAGTTACTGAATTGTGAATTCCAAGGAGAGGAGCACTTGTGTTTGGCCCATCGTAAACATAAATAAAATCCGACCCGTCAACATTGA